>JAPLSS010000258.1 GCA_026398515.1 Candidatus Sumerlaeota bacterium
TCGGCGCTCCCAGGAACCGCAACAACATCCTATGGCGAGCAGTGCGGGTTGGAGTCGTCTACTCTGCACTCCGGACTCCGCACTCTTAACTCCTCGCTCCACACCACCTAGAACCGCACCCGGAACGTTTTGATCTCAAACGGTTTGATGTCGAAGGCGAACCGCGCGCCCTCGAATTTCACTTCTCCCAAATCGCGCTCCATCAGATTGCACTCCCAGACCTGCTTGGGCGCGCGCGGCAAAGTAAGCGTGGCGCGGCGCGCGGCGTTGAACGAGTCGTAGAGGCGGACGATCACGTCGGTCCCTTTCTCGGCCTTCTTGACCGCCTCGATGATCACGTTCGGCTGGTCGACCTCGAACGACCCCTGGCGCGCCGGCCGCGGACCCGCGTGCGGCTCGACGAAGAATGCGGTCATCGGCGAGTTGAACTCGTAGCCCGCGCGGATGATTCCCGCCTGCCGCAAGTCGCCCGCGTGCGGCTGAAGCGCATAAGCGAACTCGTGCTCGCCTAGGTCGGCCCGCGGATCGGGGTGCTTCGGCTGGCGCAAGAGCGACAGGCGGATCTGGCCGTCGCGCGCGTCGTGCCCGTACTTGCAATCGTTCAACAGCGCCACGCCGTAGTCCGCTTCGGCCAGGTCCGCCCACTTGTGGCCGCAGGTCTCGAACTTCGCGCGGTCCCACGACGTGTTCCAGTGCGTCGGGCGTTCGACGTGGCCGTATTGGATTTCGAACGTCGCGCGGGCGGGCGCGCCGGTGTTGAGCGTGGTGGGGAAGGCGACCTTGAGCAACTGCTCCTTCTCGCGCCAATCGACGCGCGTGCGGAACTCGATGCGCGGCGAATCGGCCCCCAGCGCGATCACCTGCTCCAGGCGCGAGTCGCCGAACCGCCGCGTCATGCGCAACGCCGCCTCGATCGGCCCTTCCGAGACGACTTCGACCGATTCCAACTCGGTAAGGTCGCGCCCCTTGTCCATGTAATACGGGAAAATGTCCCAGGCGTCCCACGCGTGCGGCTTGTCCTCGAAGAGTTGGAAGACGTTCGCCCGCCGGTCCTCGGGCACGATGTCGCGATGCGCCTGCTTGTCGTAGATCGAGCGAATCAGCCCGTTGCGGTCAAAGCGCACGCGCAGGAGCCGATTTTCGAGCACGTGATGAGTGGCCAACAGCTCGGCGGCCGGCGGGTCGGCCTTGTCGGGCACGAGGTGAAACACGGCGTAGCCCATCGGCGGCACGTCGCGCGCGATGAACCGCAGCCGCCGGTTCTTTCCCCGGCCGACGATTTCGGCCGGCGACACCGCCCCGGTGGCTTGCATCACCGAGTCGCCCTTCACGCCCGCCGGCAGCGGCGCCTCGGCCACGCCGGTCCGCGTCCACGAAAGCGAGTTGAACACGACGACCGGTTGGCCGGGGCCGCTGGTGTCGATCGACGGCGTGAGGGCGCGCAACGCCTCGTCGCGCAGCGCGGCCATGCGCGGCATGATCTCGGCGTACTGCCGGTCGCTGTCTTCATACACCAGGCCGATCGACGAGCCGGGGATGATGTCGTGGAATTGATTCATGAGGACCGTGCGCCACAGCTCCGCCAGTTCGGCCTGGGGGTGCTTATCCGTGGCTCGACTGCGCTCGCCGCGGGCTAGCATCGCCAGCGTCGCGCTCCATTCGGCGTCGCGCAGCAGAAACTCGCAACGCCGGTTGTTGCGCTTGTTGCGGGCCTGCGTGGTGTACGTGCCGCGGTGCAGTTCGAAATAGAGCTCGCCGACCCAGGTGGGCAGGTCCTGCGCGTCGCGCTCGACCTTCTCGAAAAAGCCATCGACCGTTCCCTGTTTCAGGCGCGGGCAGCCCTCGACGTTCGCGCCGATGCGGGCGTTCTCCAGCATCTCCTTGGTTGGGCCGCCGCCCCCGTCGCCGAAACCGTAGAGCACGAGGAAATCGTCGGAGCGGTCGCTTTCCTTCATCCCTCGGACGGACTTGCAGAGGGGCGCCGGGCCGAGCCGGGCGTTGTAGGTGTCCGCCGGCGGGAAGTGGGCCAGCACCTCGGAGCCGTCGATGCCGCGCCACCAGAAGGTCGTGTAGGGCATCTTGTTCGTGTCGTTCCACGAGAGCTTCTGAGTGACGAAATACGCCATGTCCGACTTGCGGATGATCTGCGGCATGGCGGCGCAGTAGCCGAAGACGTCCGGCAGCCACAGCGTCTTGGAATGAATGCCGAACTCCTGCTCGAAGAACATCTGGCCGTAAAGGAACTGGCGCACCAGCGACTCGCCGCCGGCCAGGTTGCAATCGGCCTCGACCCACTGGCCGCCGACCGGCGTCCAGCGGCCTTGGCGCACTCGGCGCTTGATCTTCTCGTACAGGGCGGGGTAGCGCTCCTTGGTGAACGCGTAGAGTTGCGCCTGGCTCTGCGCGAACCGGTAGTCGGGGTATTCCTCCATGTACTTGATAACCGTAGAAAATGTTCGTGAACATTTGCGGATTGTCTCGCGCAACGGCCACAGCCAGGCCACGTCGATGTGCGAATTGCCGATGAGGTGCGCGGTCGGAATGCTCGGCTCGGCGGGCGTGTTGCTGACTTCGAGGACCTCCGCCAGCGCCGCCAGCGCCGAGTGGTCGAGCGTCTTCTCGTCCGTGTGGTTGTAGTCGAAGGCGTCGACGGCGCGATTGACGGCGCGAATCAGCCGGCGGCGGCGCGGCGATTCCTCCGGCAACTGCACGGCGAGTTGGCGCAGGAAGCTGAGCGTGTGCCAGCACTTCCACACCGCCGGGTTGACCGTGCAGATTTCGGCGCGCGCCAGGGTGTTTTTCTGGAACGAGCCGAACTGGCCGCAGGCGCTGTTTTCGATGTAGAGTTCGAATTCCTCGCCGCCCCGGGCCTTCTCCGCCAGCCGGACCTCATCGCGGTTCACGTCGAGGCCCTGGAGCGGCGCGCCCTTGTGGAAAACCGCCGCCTCGCCCCCGGCCGCGAACCGCAACGCCACCGCCTTGCCCGCCCACGCGCGCGGGATCGTGAATCGCAACCGAAACCAAGCCGTCCACCACTTCCGGCCCCATTGCCATCCGACCTTGCGGCGGCGCCAGCCCTTGTGGCGCATCGCCTCGTCGATGGAAAGGTGGTCGTACGTTTCAAAGGCGGCGAGATCGGCGATGGGCGTGGCGTTGGAGTAGAGATGCTGTTCGATTTCTTTGATGCGCTTGTCCGTCTTCTTATAAAGCATGAAGGCCCTCCACGGCGGGTGCGCGCGAATCGCGTTGGATGAAGGCCATTGGAAAGGCGGGGGAGGGGAAAATCAAGGAATGGTTGAAAGGCTTTCGTTTGCTGCGCGGTCTGTCGTCTCTGATCTGTCGTTTCTGGTTTCCCGTTGAACGAGATCGCATCGCCGGCCCTGATGTCAAGCCCCCGGCATCTCTGCCCGAGCTCTGCTCCAACGCCGCGGACGAGACCAGCGCATGCGAGCCGAGTCACTCTCTCCGGCCACTCCAGCGGAACCGGAGCACACGCCGTAACGAGCAACGAGAAACCTAAAATGAGAAACGCCGCTCTGCGCGCTACGAATACCCGTAGATATACTGGTGCAAATGCTCAATCGTCTCGCGGTGTTCGGCCACCTCGCGGGCCAGCAGGTCGCCGCTGGTCACGATGCCGGCCAGCTGCGTCCCCTCGATCACCGGCAGGTGGCGGATGCGCTTGATCGTCATCACGCTCATGCACTCCTCGAGCCGGGTGTCGGGCCGGCAACACGCCACCGGGGTCGTCATCACCCGGCCCACGCGCGTCGTGGCCGGGTCGAGCTGCCCCACGACCACGCGGGTGAGAATGTCGCGCTCGGTGAACATGCCGACGATGCTCTCGCCCTCGACGACCACCAGCGCCCCGATGCGCCGGGCGTTCATCTGGCGCGCCGCCTCCAGCACCGTGACTTCGGGGCCGATGGTCGCCACCTGGCACCCCTTCTTCTCCAGTATCTCTTGCACCCTGGCCATTTCGTTTCGCCTCCCCGATTGACGCGCTCGAGCGGGACCAGTCTCAGCATAAAACACGCCACCCCTGCGTTCGGAGTGGCGGCTTTAGCCGTTACGGCCTGTCAAGAGGCGCGACCTTTTGAAGACAGGACGGTTGCCATCCGCAACGGCTGAAGCGGCTAAAGCCGCCACTCCAAACTGCTCTTGCCTCTCAAGTTCTCTCTCAGTCTTGTCGATAAGGAGGTCGAAAGCCGGGACTTGCGCGCCGAGGGCCATGGATCAGGCCCGCGGCGAGTGACGCATTTCTTTCATCTTACCCAGAGCCGGAACCATCCAAGGAAGGAGACGTTCCCATGGCCCTCGCCCCGCTGTCGTTTGCCTCAGCATTAGGAAGCGCGGCAGGCCTCTTCTCTCTCCGGGTTTCGTCTATCAGCGCCCAAGCGTGGAAATCGTCCGTCCGAGAATCCGCGCCCACAGACGCTGTCACGGACATGCCCACGGATGCCGAATCGGATGTTGTGAATCTCAGCGACAAGGCGTCTAACTTGTCAAACTCCGCCAAGCCGCCGAGCCCATCGGACTTGTCCACCTCGTCCACTGCGTCCAGCTCGTCCACCCAGCCAACCTCGTCGATCTTCGACTCGATCTTCACGCCTGGAGCCTCGCCGGCCGGTCCGACGCTTCAACCAAATCCGAATGCCCAATCTCAGTCTGCCAGCCAAGCCCCGCGTTCCATCAACCAATTGCTCCGCGATCTCACGTCGTTGACCCAAGGAAACCGATCTCAATCGGCTGCGTCAAGTTTATCTGCTTTCCTGACTCAATTTCAACGGAGGATGAACAGCCTTCTCGGCGCCCGCCGCGGCGGATCGGATCTCCTCGGCCAAGCGATAAAGAGTTTTCAGAACAACCTTGCGCGATTGGCTCGTCTCAATACCAAGGAAGCCGAGCGCTTGGCGCTCCTGATGGAACTGCTCGTCCGCCTGGATCCCGACCACGCGGACCGGTATGCCAGCCAGATGGGAGAGTTCGCCAACCGAATGGCGGATCTGGAAGGAGGCGTGGGCCAGGCGCTCGTCTCTCCCGCCGATCTTCAGCTAGCGCAGGCCTCTCCGGCGCAAGGCCAAACGCTTCACATCTCGATGGAAGTGCGAATCGACGCCCGTGTAGACGAAGTGGTCGCCAAACTCCAGGAGAACGGCGTCTCGGTTCAACAGACCTCTATGGAATTGAGTCAAACTATTCGCCTTGACATAACGATCGGACCGCAAGGCCAACAGAAGTCAGACCCCTTGACGCTCGATCTCGACGGCAACGGCATCGAGCTTTCCTCGGCGGCCAACGGCGAGCAATTCGACATCAACGGCGATGGGAAAGACGAGCAATCCGCCTTCGTTCGGGGCGGCGACGCCTTCCTCGCCATCGACTCCAACGGAAACGGCCAGATCGATTCCGGGCGCGAGCTGTTTGGCGACCAGGATGGCGCTGTCAACGGCTTCGCCAAACTCTCGGAGTACGATTCCAACCAGGACGGCAGAATCGACGAAAGCGACGACGCCTTTGGCCAGCTTCGCCTCATGAAGGACATCAACGGCGACGGCCGGGTGGCTCGCGACGAGGCGATTTCGCTGAAGCAAGCCGGTGTCAAGGCGCTCATGCTGGCATACGCCTCCGGCATCGCCGAAGACGCGCACGGCAACCTCGCCACCGAAGCCTCCTCCTTCGAACGCGCCGACGGCAGCCGCGGGTTGCTGGTGGACGTGAAGGTTGGGCATCTGTAGAGCGACCAGACCCCTTCTTGGCCGCAAAGAAGGCAAAGAACGCATATTGATGATGGTGGCGTTGTTCTTTGTGTTCTATACGTTCTTTGCGGCAATCTCACTTTGCGGCAATCTCAAAAGCCCCACATATTGACCTTCCGTGTTGTCATGCCGCGTGGTAAGCATCCCGCATCATGCGGAACATCGAACTCAAGGCCCGATTGCGCGACCTGGAGCGCGCGACGGAAACCGCCCGGGCGCTGGGGGCGCGCGATTGCGGGCCGATCCGGCAGGTCGACACGTATTTTCCTGTTTCATCCGGCCGATTGAAGATCCGCCAGATCAATGACGAGAAGGCCGGGCAGCTGGTGGCCTACGACCGGCCCGACCAGCCCGAAGCGCGCGCGTGCGACTACACGGTCGTGCCCGCGCCGGACGCCGAGGCGTTGTTGGAGGCGCTGTCGCGGACTCTGGGCGTGCGGGCGGTGGTGCGCAAGACGCGGCGCCTCTTCCTGTGGAAGAATGTGCGGATTCACCTGGATCGCGTCGACGAGCTGGGCGATTTCCTGGAGTTCGAAGCCGTGTTGGGGGAAAAGGATACGGCCGAACAAGCCCAAGCCGATTTGGACTACCTAAGCAGGCGGTTCGACATTCAACCCCAGGACATCCTCTCTCGGTCCTATGGAGAGATGGTGTAAGCGGCGTGGGCTGCCAGCCCGCGCATTGAAAAGAGCGACCACAAAGGCACAAGTACACGGAGAAGAGCGGCAAGGGGAGATCTACTATACTTCACACCACATCATGTTGTTGGGGTTTCTGGGAGCGCGGACGTCCTCGTCCGCCATGCATCCGCTCTGGTGAGGCTCGACATTGCGGACGAGGACGACCGCGCTCCCAGAAACCGCCCATGCTGTGATTCCTTTTCACGAAAGACATTGCCTCGGATGGTCAGATCGCGAATAGCAGTAGGTTGGTTTCTTGTGGCTCTCTGCGCAACGGCCTCCGCCTTCGCCGCCGCGCCGGGAGCGGAGGTGCGGTTGCGCGAGCATCCGAAGCTCGTGCCGCCGCCCCTGTTCGGCGTCTGCGCGTTGTTTGAGGATGGGGCAGCCCTGCCGGAGCCGCTGACCGACGAGGCGCTGCGCAAAGCCCTCGCCCCTGCCTTGGATTCCGGGCCGAGCCGCTATTGGAGGGTCGAACCCGGACGCGGGCCGATCGACTTCACGGTCGCGCGCCTGAACCCCGCGCACGACGGTCGGAGCTTGGATTTCGCCGCCACCGACGCGCTGGTTCGCATCGCCTCCGAGAACGGCGATTGGGTCGTGCCGGTCCTGGATTCCAAAGACCTCGCTCAACTCGGCGCGAGCGATCCGATGGCCACCGGGCCCACGCCGCGCAATCAGTTCCTGTTCGCGCTGGCTTGCCATTACAGCGGCCAGGGCGAGGGCGCGGCGGCATCGCGTCCGGCGGTCCCGCCGATCCTCAGCTGGCAATTGCGCATCGATGTTCAAGCGACCAATGAAGGCCCGATGCCCGACGCCGTGCGCCAATGGATCGCCGACGCGCTGGCCTTGCGCCGCGGCTCGCCGGGCGCGGACGTCCAGGCCGATATCGGCGAGTTCTCCACTGCGGGCGATCCCGCCGCATTGCGGCAAATCCGCGCCTTCGCCCATGGGCCCGCGCGCCCGCAGTTGAAGGGCCTGAGCGTCGGCTTGAAGTTGGAACGCGCGGACTTCGAGCAGGCGATCCACGCCTTCGCCCTTCTGCGCGGCGCCGGCGGCGATCTGCCGGTCTGGGTCCATTCGATCCGCGCCGGCAAGGGGTTCGACGAAAGCGTGCGATCTGCTCCGTCAGCGGAGGTCGCTTGGGACCCCGAGGCCAGCCGCGCGGCCTACTGCTCGGCCATCGGGGCGGCGTGCCTGGCGTCCTCTCTCGGCGGCGCCGTGTTCTGGGACGAAGCGCCGGCGACCGACACGCTGGCCGGGAACGCGATGGCGCGCGCGGCGGGGCGTTTGGCGCGGTCGCTTCAGCCGTATTACCGGGCGAAGATCGAGAACGAAGGCCGCGTCTGGCATATCGAGTTCAACCGCGATCCCGATCCGGCTTCCCACGTCGTCTTCTGGGATTGGGCTTCCGACCCGGCGCAACTGGCCGCGCGCGACTACACGCTGCCCGTGTTTCAGAATGTCTACCGCGTGACGCCGCTGGTGGACGACGTGCGGGAGTGGTCGGAATCGCGCGAGGTGGCGGGGGACAAGCTGGGGCTGGCGTTGCGGCTGGGCTTCGGGCCGCTGTATATCGAGCCGGCCCATATCGGCTTCGCGCGGCCGGTCCCGCTCGGCGCGCCGGTGCGGTATTTCCGCGGGGCGGCCTCGCGCCCGGCGCAACCGGCGTTGAAGCCATAGAGGGGTAGGCCAGTCTTGCCGAGGCTGGCTTGTTTGCGAGTGCCGGCATCCAGTCCACCCCGGCAGGGAGGACCTACTTGGATTTGCGGAACGGCAGAAACGAATCGTGAAGAGGCGCCTCATTATGAGCCACGACGACTTGTTCTCCTCAATCCCGCCCCTGCGGTTAGGCGTTGTGCCCTACCTGAACGTGCAGCCGCTCGTGTATGGGCTGGCCGAGGCCTGTCCGCAACTCCAACTGACCCCCGCGCCGCCGAGCCAACTGCAGCGGATGCTGGTCGCCGGCGAGGCGGACCTGGGGACCGCGCCGACGTTTTGCGCGTTCGCCAACGAAGGGCTGGGCATTTTGCCCGCGCCGGCAATCGCCAGCGACGGCGACGTCTTCAGCGTTCTGGTCGTGGCGCGCGAGCCGCTGGCATCGCTCCGGCGCGTGTGGCGCGATCCGCATTCGGTCACCTCGAACGCGCTGACGGCCATTCTCATCCAACGCCGATGGGGCGGCCGGATCGAAATGGCGAATCCGCCGGCCGGAGTTTCTCTCGACCCGCGCGAGTTGCCGGCGGCCACGGGGCGGGTGCTGATCGGCGATCCGGCCCTTCGTTTTCGCTCGCGCTATTCCGAGATCATCGACCTCGGCCGGGCCTGGCGCGAGTGGACGGGCCTGCCGTTCGTGTTCGCGGCGTGGATCGGGCCGGTCGGAACGCGGACGGGCTCGCTGGCGGAGGCGTTGCGACGCCTGCGCCGGACGAACGCAGAGCGATTGGAGGAAGTGGCCGCCGCGTATGACGGCCTGCCCGACGTTTCCGTGGCGGAACGCGCGCGCTATCTGCGCGAGAATCTCTCGTTTCGCTTCGGGGCGCGCGAGCGTCAGGCGATCGAGCGCTTTCACGCGGAGTCGAAGGCGCTGGGGTTGTTTAACGAGAGTGCGAAATTGCGGTGGATCGGGTGAAGGATGGCCGGACGCCGTTCAGGCTACTTCAGCCCCAGCATCTTGACCAACCGATCGCAAATGGCGTCGGGCGCGTCTTCGGCGGGGAGATCGACGAGGATGCCCTGCGCCGTGTAGTGTTCCACAAGCGGCCGGCTTTCCAATCCATACACGCGCAGCCGCTCGCGGATCGACTCCTCGCGGTCGTCGGTCCGCTGGTAGAGCGCCTTCTGGCCGCACTGGTCGCAGGTGTCGGCGACTTTCGGCGGCTCGAACTCGATGTGATACGTCGCCCCGCAGTTGCGGCAGACTCTCCGTCCGCTCAGGCGCCGCAGCACCACCGCTTCGGACACGACCATTCGCACCGCGCGGTCGAGTTTGACCTTCAGCCCGTCGAAGAGAAACGACGTCGTCCCGGCGCCGAGCGCCCGTTCCAGGTTCGCGCGCAGCAGTCGCGTCACGATGTCGTCGGCGACCAGCTGGCCGGCGGCCATGACCGACGCGACCTGCTTGCCCAGCGGGGTTTGGTCCTTGACCGCCTTGCGCAACAGATCGCCAGTCGACAATTGCATCATGCCGAGGCGTTCGACCAAGCGGGTCGAGAGAGTGCCTTTCCCCGCGCCGGGCGGGCCGATCAGCGTCAGGTTCATGGGAGTTCCTTCCGGGCGAAATCCGGCGCGTCCGCGCCGAAAGGAGAATCCGGGAGTCGCAGGATAGAATCCAGAAGAAAAGGGATTTTGGAATTGGCTACCGCTGGAGCAATGGGCTATTATTTGGCTACTCGAAGACCGCGGAGTCGAACATGCTGACACTGCAACTGGAACGAATGGCCCGCGCATCGATCCCGATCGCGACCAGCTGGCTGCTCGGAGCCTGCATGGAAGCGCGGGGCAAACAGGATCTTTGGACCCAGCGCAAGCCCGAAGCGCTGGCCGCTTTGCGCGAGCAGGCCTTGATACAGAGCGTCGAATCGTCCAACCGAATCGAGGGCGTCACCGTGCCTGCCGAGCGGCTTCGTCCTGTCGTATTGGGGAAATCCCGGCCGCGCGACCGCTCCGAAGAGGAACTGTTCGGCTATCGCCGGGCGCTGGATTGGATCTTCTCGCGCAAGCGGCCGATCCGCATGGAACCGGCGGTCCTGCTGCGGCTTCACTCGATGGCTCAAGGAGGTTTCTCCGGCGATGCCGGGCGCTGGAAGAGCCGCGACAACGAGATCATCGAGATCCTGCCGAACGGGGAACGCAGGGTTCGATTCAGGCCCACCCCGGCGAAAGAGACCCCGCGAACCATCGATCTTCTTTGTTCTAGCTATCGCGAGGCGTGCGAGGAGGAGCGCATTCCACCGCTGTTGACCGTGGCCACGTTCGTGTTCGATTTCCTGTGCATTCATCCCTTTCGAGACGGCAATGGCCGCGTGTCGCGCCTGGCGACCATCTTGCTTCTTCAGGACCACGGGCATCACGTCGGATGGTATGTCAGCCTGGAGCGACTGATTGAGGAATCCAAAGAGGAATACTACGCGATCCTGGAGGACTGCTCCCGCGGCTGGCACGAAGGCAGGAATGAAATCGTCCCCTGGTGGAATTACTTCTTCGGCGTATTGCGGCGCGCGTATCAGGAATTCGCGCGCCAAGTGGAGCGCGTGGAGGCGAGGCCGGCCAAGAGCGCTCTCATCCGCCAGGCGATTCTCGATCAGGCCGGGGCGTTCGCCCTGTCGGATCTCGCGGCTCAGTGTCCATCGGCTAGCTTGCAGCTCGTCAAGAAAGTGCTGGCCGCCATGAAACAGGAGGGCGAGATTCGGCTCACCGGCGTCGGACGCGGCGCGCGGTGGGAACATGTGCCAAGACGGCAAAGCAAGTGACTGGATCCGGACAGGCGTTCCTGCGGCGCTCATCAAACGACGGCGCCACCCATATTAACGGGCGCATCTTGACACTGCTACCGTAGCCGCGGCTTTCCAGCCGGTCCATTGCCCCCCATCTCGATAGCCTCGCAACGCGTTGCTTCGGGGCGTGAACCGCTCTTTCCCGAACCTCGGAACTTAAGTCCCAGGCCTCTCCAGGAATGTGGGCAATGGACAGGCTTTCCCGCCGGGAAATGCAGGATGCGGCCCTCTCGTAGGCAATTTCCGGCTGGAAAGCCGGGGCTACGGTCAGCCGCCAAGGCCAGCCCGTCCATGGCGGTGGTAGCAGTGTCGAGATGCGCCCGGCGCAGCCTTGATTTTGTAATGAAGCTTGCTTTTCTCTCGGTATAAGTGGCCGCCATCGGGTCCTTTCGTGGGTGAACGATCTTCTGGACCGCGGAGCCGACCATGGACGGCAGCGACCTGGGCCTATGGAAAGCCTCCTGCGCCTTCCCCGGCGAATTGACCTTTCGGCCTCTCTACGACCGTGGCCCGTCTGCCCACCCGGGGTTCATTTGCGATTCATCTGCTTTCGCTGAGTCGCAGCGGACCAATCTCATCCGCCGTCCACGGTCTACCGTCGGAGCCGAGGGTGAGCCGTTCCTCGGCGCGGTGTCATACACGGGCCAGATCACGCAGCGTGTCGCGAAACAGACGGAAACTCCGGGAGCGATTCCGCTCGGGGTCCATGTGCGAGGCGATGTCGCGGGCGGCCCTTTTCTTGACCAGTCCGCCAGGGTGGTAGCCGGCGCGCTGCAAAACCCTTTCCAGCGCTTCCCAGGTTCCGCCCTTGATCGCGTCGGGATCGCGATAGTGAGCTTTGCTCTCCAGATAGGGCGGAACGCGGGGATACGCGCTACGCACCGCCTCCAGGTCGCCAAAGAACCAGGCCTCCAATTCCTCAATCGCCAAGCGGTTGACAATATGGGTTCTGCCGCCGGGAAGAGGATTGCTCTTGCTGCCTAGCCCCGCGTCGCGACAGGCGCGCTCCATCTGCCGCTTGAGCCGTCGGCAGTCCTGCCGATCTTCATCAACGAGAACGACGATTCTCCAATCGTTCGGGAGCCATCTCTTATAGCCCCTCAGACGATCAGGCAGTTGCTTCAGCAGATCCCTCTTGCCGCCAAACGCGTGAATTCCGAAATCCGTATTCGGCCCAGCAATACGGGGGACAAGAATCGACAGGGCCTCTTCGGCCGAAGGCTCTTCAACCAGGAATTCGAGGCGCATCAGCGCTTCCCCTTCTTGAGCGGAGCAGCGAGCACGCGCGGACCTCCTTGGTTGGTCAGCGGATCGCCGAATTCGAAATAGCCTTCCATCCACAATTGTCCCAGTTGGGCGCCTTCCTCCATGAACTCTTTGACCCCACGCATGTCCGCGGCCCTCTTGGCGCGGGTAAATCCTTTCTCGTCCCGATAGAGGACCCATAGTTCCTCGGGGCGAAGCGCACTGACGAAGAACGGCGAGTGGGTGGTCACCATCAACTGAGCGTGCGCCGACGCTTCGCGGCATTCCTCCGCCAGCTCGGGTAGCAGGCGCGGATGAAGATGGTTTTCCGGCTCTTCAATCCCGATCAGCTGGGGCGGCTCGGGGTCGTAGAGCATGACCAAGTAGGCAAGCATCTTTAATGTGCCATCAGAGGCGAACTTGGCCTGGATCGGCTTCTCGAAAGGCGCGTCCTTGATCTGAAGAAGAAGCCGGCCGTCGGGCATGAGATCGGGGTACACCTTCTCCAGTCGCGGGACTCGCCTCGAAAGCGTCGCCAGGATTTGTTCCAGTCGAAGCTCGTGAGATTCCTTTAGGTACTGAATCACATTGGGGAGGTTGTCGCCCGTCGCGGTCAGTCGGTCTTGCGGGCCCGCTTCAGGTATCGTACGTGCCCTGTCGGCTGTCAGGTACGACAGATACCACCCAGTTATAAACCGCCGAAGCGCGCTCACCCGGGGATGATTAGCGAATTGCCCCAGTGTGCTGACGGCCAGTATGTCCGGTGACTCCAACTCCACAGGCTCTCGCTGAGCGGTATCGTCGGGCAATTCGCCGGACACGGCGGACCCCTTGCCCTTCCGGAATTCAAGAAAGGGAAAAGGGCGCCCGGCTTTTTCCGGGATCCGGGACCAGCGCAACCACTCTTCCAGAACGATTGGGCCTTTAGGGCCTTCTTGGAGCGCGAGATGATACGTGATGATCCTCGTCCGCAAGTCCTTCGGAACATATGGACGCTCCCGATATTTCAGCTCAAACACAATGGGGTCCGTTGCTCCCCGCGTCCGCAATTCCTGAAAACGGCCACGATGATCCATCGCCTTCCGCAGTCCGACGGTGAAGCACTCCGACAGGAAGGCGAACACATCGAAAATAGTGGTCTTGCCGCTGCCGTTCGGGCCAAGAAACACTGTCAGAGGGGTGATGTTCTTCAGTTCCAGGTCCTTCAACGCTCGGTAGTTCTTTACGACAAGAGACTCGATCCGCGGGACCCCTGGGGAAGAAGCTGAATCTTGGCTTTTGGGCATGGTGTCCCTCCTTGAGGCGTTTCTCTGGCCGCCGGCAGGAATCATGATGTGTCCGCGCTATTCTGAAAACGGAAATCCGACATCATCCGTCGTCCCCGGCTTTCCATCGGGCCCGGAGCTGAGGAGATCGTAGGCGCGGCCTTGGGAGCCGGGGACGCGATAGAGGAAGGCATTGCCCCAGGGGTCCAGGGGGTTGCCGTCGCGAAAGACTTCGTGGAGCCGCCAGCCGAGGGAATCGAGGGTCGGGGGAAGCTCGCCGGTCGTTTG
>JAPLSS010000072.1 GCA_026398515.1 Candidatus Sumerlaeota bacterium
GTTCAGTCGCAGGCGCAAGTCCTCCGGGCAGCGTTGCAAGCGAAGCCCCTGCTGGCCGGGGCTCTCGCGCGCTTCGGCGATATTGTGCAATTCCACCGAACCAAGCATCATCATTGCCGCTCCGGGGAAACCAATAGGACCTCTCCCGAAGATGAGGTTCGGAGTGCGACCTGTAGGTCGTAGCGGTTTCGGACATCCTGTACGACCTGAAGGTCGCACTCCGAACCTCATCCTCGGGTTTTCCTGGGTGACCCAAAGGGCCCTGGCCGGCGGCGCCGATTCTTCATGTGTTTCCGCGTGGCGCGAAGCGCCATCATTGCAACTCTTCCATCACGCCTTTGCGCAGCCGCACCCGCTCGATCTTCAACGCTCGCCCGGTTTCCGAATCCGCTTCGATGGCCACCGCCTCGAGCCGCGCGTCGCCCTTGGCCACTTCATGCTTCACCGGCATCGCGCTCAGGAAGCCGTGGAGAATGATCTCCGACTTGATCCCAATGACCGACTCGTGCGGGCCGGTCATGCCGACGTCAGTGATGTAGGCCGGTCCGCCGGGCAGAATCGTCTCGTCGGACGTTTGCACGTGGGTGTGGGTGCCGACCACGGCGGTGGCCAGCCCGTCGAGATGCCAGCCCATCGCCTGCTTCTCGCTGGTGGCTTCGGCGTGCATGTCGACGAGGACGAGCGGCGTCTCCTGCCGCAGCTCCTCGACCGCCGCGAGGCCCACGCGGAACGGGCATTCGATCGGCTTCATGAACACGCGGCCCATCAGGTTGACCACGCCCAGCCGCAGGCCGCCGCGGACCCGGTAGACGCCCGCGCCGCGGCCCGGGATCGAGGGGTCGGACGGGTAGTTCAGCGGGCGCAGGAGGCGGTCTTCCTTGCCGATGATCGCGAACACGTCGCGATTGGCCCAGATGTGATTGCCGCTCGTTAGCGCGTCGATGCCCAGGTCCAGCAGGGCGTGGGCGATCTCGCCGGTGACGCCCTGCCCGCCGGCGGCGTTTTCGCAGTTGGCGACGATGGCGTCGTAGCGCGACCGCAGGGTGGGCAGGTGTTGGGCGCACAGCTCGCGGCCCGGGCGGCCCATGATGTCGCCGATGAACAGGATGCGGGTTTTCAAGCGGGGAGACGTCCGTTTCTAGCCGCCGGGCCGGATCGCGCGGCGAACGGGGACTGCCGGCCATTGAACATGGCGCGGCGGCGAAGGGTCAATCGAATTCCGGCGCGCCCGCGGCTAATGCGGCGCCCGGCACTGCGCCAGCAACTCCTGCGCGTGCTTCAGGCCGACGGCCGAGGCCGCGTCGCCCCCCAGCAAGCGCGCGATCTCTTCGACCCGCTCGTGTTCCCCCAATTGTCGCACCTGGGTCGCCACCCGTTTGCCGCGGGGGACCTTCTCCACCGAGAAATGGCGCGCGGCGCGGGCGGCGATCTGCGGCAGGTGCGTGATGCACAGAACCTGATGGCTCTCGGCCAGCCGGCGCATCTTCGCCCCGACGACCTGCGCCGTGGCCCCGCTGATCCCCACGTCGATCTCGTCGAAGACCAGTGTGGGGATCGCGTCGCGCCGCGCCAGCAGACTCTTGATCCCCAGCATGATCCGCGACAGTTCGCCGCCCGAGGCGATGCGGCGCAACGGCTTGAGCGCTTCGCCCGGGTTGGTGGTCATCAGGAACTCGACGCGGTCGACTCCCCGCGGCCCGACGGCGAAGCGCCCCTCGGCGAAGGCCGCCCCTTCGGCCGAGTTCTCGCGCCAGAACTGGACGCTGAACCGCGCGCGCTCCATCTGCAACTCCGCGAGTTCGCCCTGCAATTTGCGCTCGAACGCGCGGGCCGCCTTCTGGCGTTTGGCCGAGAGCGCTTCGGCCGCTTCGACCAGGCGCCGCTCGGCCTCGGCCAGGCGCTGTTCCAGGCGGGCGATTTCGTCCTCGCGATGCGCCAGGCTGTTGAGGCGCTGAGAGCAACGCGCCCCCGCGTCCAGGATTTCCTCGATGGTCGCGCCGTATTTGCGCTTGAGGCGGCGGATCAGGTCCAACCGGTCTTCGACGGCGCTCAAACGCGCGGGATCGCTTTCGGCCCTCTGGGCGTAATCGCGCATGCGGGCGGCGAGGTCTTCGAGGCGGAACCGGATCTCGCCGGCGGCCTCGGCGGTCGGACGTTCGGATTCATCTAGCTTGGCCAAATCGGCGACATCGGTTTCGACGCGCGCGAGCATCTCCAGAAGGCTGGGAACGTCGCCCTCGCCTTCCTGCAACAGAGCGAAGGCGCGCGCGGCGCATTCGCGCAGCCGTTCGGCGTTGGCCAGGCGGGCGCGCTCCAGGGCGAGTTCCTCGTCTTCGCCGGGACGCAGGGCCGCCTGCTCGATCTCGCGCGCCTGGTGCTCCAGCATGTCTTTCTCGCGTTCCAGCGCGCGCTCATCGCCCTGCAGTTGGGCCAGTTCGGCGCGCGCCCCGGTCCAGGCGTCGTATGTCTCGGCCATCGCATCGAGCTCGGCTTGAACGTCGGCGAACGAATCGAGCGCCGCCAGGTGATTGTCGGGATTGAGCAACGACTGATGCTGATGCTGCCCGTGCAAATCGATGAGCAGTGCGCCCAGGTCGCGCAGTTGATGCGCCGGCGCCAAGCGGCCGTTGACGAACGCCCGCGAGCGGCCGTCGGCGGCCACTTCGCGCCGGATGATCAGGCCTTCGGGATCGGGCGCCAGGCCCGCCTCCTCGAGGAGTTGCAGGGCGCTGGCCGGCAAGGGCGCCTCGAACAGCGCCTCGGCCTCGGCGGCCTCGGCGCCGGTGCGCACGTCGTCGGCCGCCGCGCGCTCGCCCAGCACCAGCCTCAGCGCCCCAAGGATGATCGACTTGCCCGCGCCGGTCTCGCCGGTCAGGATGTTCAGCCCGTCGTCGAAGCCGAGCCGGAGTTCTTCGATGATGGCCAGGTTGCGGATGCGCAGTTCGCGGAGCATGGCAGGGGTGAATAGCAGAGGAATGGCCGATTGTCGATTGCCGATTGTCGATTGAGCGACATGGGCCAATGGTTCCACCAGGCGGCCCAAGGGAATGCGGCTTGCAATCCGCGATGGAGCGGCATAGAAGAAGGCGTGGTTCGTGGCCTGGGCGTTCCAGCCTGCGCAGGCGACGACGGAATGCGCAAGAAGCGCGGGCCGAACAGCCCGCGCCACGGCCAGGAGCAATGGATCGCATGTCGCCCGAAGACCGCCATCCTCAGGAAACACCGCCCAGCGGCTTCTCCCTGACGGACGGCCCGCTGAAGCCGGCCGAACGCGGGCCGGCGACGCTGGCGCACCTGGTGTCGCTCCTGCCGTTGTGGGGCGTCGTCTTCCTTCCCGGTCGCGGCGGCGACCCTGTGCGCCATGGGCTACAGCGCCGTCTACCCGTGGATCGGCCCGCGTCTGCGCCAGGAGCTAGGTCCAAGTGAGGTGGATGAGATCTACGGCTGACGGGAACGGCCTTGACCGCGGACGCCCGGCGAGGGGTTCGTCACGACATTGCCTTCCAGCGTCACGCCGTCCGTGTTCGCCTGCACGATGGCCTTGGCCTCGGCGTCTTCGGCGGGCGCCGGCTCGTTCAGGGCGATGCGGTTCCCGCGAATAACCACATTTTCCGCGTCGCGCAGCAGGATGGCCTGGCCGGGAAAGCCGCTGATGTCGTTGTCGGCGATCAGCAGGTTGCGCTGGAGTCGCGAGCCGCCGGTCTTGAAAATGGTGGTCCAGATAGCGGCGTGCTCGCGGTCGAGCCGGCCGCAATCGCGGATCGTATTGCCCCGCACAACGTAGTCAGTCGCCCCCAGCCCCTCGAACGGCGCGTTCCACATTTCCACTCCACCGCCGCCCAGGTTTTCGAAGACGTTGCCTTCGATCAGCCCTCCTTCGCCCTTGGCCAGCACGCCCACGCGCCGGCCGTTGCGGCAGATGTTGTGGCGGAAGACGAATTGGCCGCACATGCGGCTGGCGTCGTAGACCTGAGTCACCTCCTTGTTTCCGAGAGCGGCCTGCGTCGCGCCCTTCGCCGGAACCAGCCGGCCCGGAACGAGGCCCTCCACCGGTTCGTTCAACGTCACCGCGAGCGCGTTCTCGCTCGACGCCGCGGCCGTTACTCGCCGTTCCGCGACCAGACGGCCGCGGCCCGCGTCAAAGAACTGAAGGCGGTCGCCGACGCGGACGTCGAGCGTAACTTCGGCGCCGAACTGATCGTAAGGCTGACTCAGCGGCAGAAGCAGCCGGTCGGCCGCGATCAGCCGCTCGATGCCCATAACCAATCCGTTCACGTGGCAGATGTCGTCGCCCGTGTTCTCGAACAGGCATCCCTCGATCCACGGGCCGGCGCGCGCGTTGTGATGGTTGTTTCCGCCGTTGTTCACCGACAGCGCGCGCCCGTCTTTCCGCTCCAAGCGCACGCGCAGGATCGCATGGCGGTCGGTGTAAGAGGAGTTCAGGCACTCGTTGGCCGCCCCGCGGATCGTGAGATCGAAGAGGACGACGTCTTCGCCGCCAAAGACGCTCACGGCGGCCCCGCCGCTTTCCTTCCGCCAGCGGGGATCGAGAACATAGATGTCGCCCGCGTCGAACTGCGCGGCCTGCTTGGGATTCGCCAGTTGAAACCGATAGCGCCGCCCGTCGATGCGCTGGAAGCCGGCGTTGGAGATCACCAGCGCGGCCCCGCGCTTGATGGCGCATCCCTCGGCCTCGCTGACGACCATGCCTTTGCGGTCGTCACGGAAGGCGGCGAACTCATCGGGCAGGGAATGGCCGGGCAGGATGTCCACGTCGATGGTTCCGGCCTCGACATCCTTGGCGACCACGCGGCCCGCCGTGTAGACAGGAGGATCGTAATCGAAGGCGAACCCTTTCAACAGCGCGCGCCGACAGCGGGTGAGCATGGCGATCGGCGCCGCGCGGGTGAAAATCACGCTGGCCCCGCCGCCGTCGATGGTCAGGTCCTCGACGTCCGCGAGATTGACAAAGGCGTTCGGACCGCCCGGGTCCAACCGGTACTCTCCCTTGTCGAACACGACCCGCGCCGGAGTGTGGGCGGCGGCTTCGCGGACGACCTTCCGGATCTCCTCAAACGAGGCGCCCGCCTGCACGCGAAACACCGGGGCCGCTTGCACGGTGAATCGGCGCGGCTCCGACCATGGCCCCTGCGTTCCCTCGGCGTCCACTCCCGCCACGCGCCACCAATACGTCCCCGCGGGCAGTTCCTTGTCGGGGACATACCACAAAACCACGGCGGCCAATGCATCCTGGTCCGCCACCGTCTTGAAATCCTTGTCCGTGGCAATCTGAATCACATACGACGGCATGGCCTCCGGCTTGGCGTCGAACAGCGGCTTCCACTGGAAATGCGGAATGGATTGCCAGGTCGTCGCGCCGTCGAGCGGTTCAACCAACGAAGGGGCGGAATGGGGCGGAAGCCGGGAATCGCCCTGGGATTCCGCGCATGCCGCCCAAACGGAGAGATGCGCCAAAGCAATGACCGCGATGAATGATGTCATGCCATCTCCTCAGCGTGGCCGGCCGCGCTGTCAGGGCCGTCAACGGAAGGACGCCGACCTCGCCGAGGGCGGCCCGTGTTCCGAAAGAACTCACGAGCCGGCGAGACGCGCGTTGAGCTCCTCGATCACGGACAACATGTAGAAGCGGTCATTGCCGGGCGCGATCAGCCATTTCATCCGATTCTGCGGAATGGGGCGGACATCGAACTCCCACACCGCGGCCATCGGGACCTTCTCGCGCTCGAGCTGCGCGATCTGGCCGCGGAATTCCTTCTCGCTTTCCTCCGTGCGGGGGCCGGAGACGCCGAACTCGCCGACGAACAACGGCTTCTTTATCGCGCGGGCCGTCGCCGCCGCCACCGGCAAGCGGTTGGGAGCGAAGTCGTCTCCATAGCAGTGAACGCTCATGACGTTCAGCGGGTCGGGGACATCCGCGCGAATTACCTCGGCCAGCTGCTCCGGCGTGTCCTTGGTCCAGCTGAGCTCCTGGATCTGATGCCACGCCGACGGGCGCGGCATCGTGTTGCCCGAATCGAGGATTCGATAGGAGTCGTATTTCCGCGCCTCCCGGCCGAACGCGACGAAAACCCTGCGCATCATCGCGTGCGTGCGCTGCTCGTCGGGCGTATGCCCCAGTTTGGCCGCGTTGGGCAGATCGCACGTGTTGTTCAGCTCGTTGCCATACTCCCATCCCCAGATAGCGGGGGAATTCCGGTAGCGCGTGATGACCTCTTTCACGTACGTCGCCATGATCTCGTGAACCTGGCTCGCCGGGTCGATCCAGCCGGGCAGGCCCTTGTCGTTGGCGATCCCCGCCGGCCAGCTCGAGAAGAACAGGCTCGGAATCAGGCCGACCCCAGTCCTCTCGGCAATGGCGACGACCTGGTCCATTCGCCGGAAATACTCGGCCCGGTCCTGGAAATAGAGATCCATTTCCTTCGCATAGAAACGCGAGCCGACGGTGCGGACAAAGGGAATCTGGTGTTGGGCCAGGACGGCGAAACCCTCCTCCACGGCCTTGTCGCCGGAGTCCGCCAGGATGCGGCCAAACGCCCCGACGTAGTTGACGCCGACCCCCCGCCACGGCTTTCCATCCTTCAGGAGATTGCCCTCGCCGTCGGCGGCAAGGCCGCATCGGACGCCTCCGGAAGCCGGCGGCGCCTCGCCCGCCGCGGCGCCGTCGCTCGGACCGGCGAAGCAGCGGGAAACCGCGCCGCCGAACACGCCGGAAAGCGTGGCGGCGGCCGCCGCCGCCGTTTTCAAACAGTCTCGTCGCGTGGTCATGGCCTCCCCCCTTATTGATGCTGGCGGGCGTCCTCAGCGGCCCTCCGGGGGCGCCTATCCCGGAGTCCTTGCCGCGCGGGGTGGACAACCTACGCCGCGAAGCCGGCCACGGCAAGGCTGGGCTGCTTCTCCTGCCGGCATTGCGCGGAGAAATCCAAAAAAAAGGCCCCGCCGGTTGGCGGGGCCCCGTGGTTTTCACGATGTAAGGCAATTTCAGCAGGGGCGAACGTTGGTCGCCTCGGGGCCTTTGCGCCCCTGAGCGGCCACGAACTCGACCTTCTGACCCTCATGGAGAGTCCGGAAACCCTCCGCTTCGATGTTGGAGTGATGGACGAACAGGTCCTCGCCTCCGCCGTCAGGGGCGATGAAACCATACCCCTTCTTCTCGTTGAACCACTTGACCGTACCGATACTCAATGTTCTTTCTCCCCTGGCTCTTCCAGAGAGCCCTTCATATGCTCCCCCTTTTCCGCATATGACGCGCCTCGGGAATGGCGCCAATCGTGGATTCATTCGCCATATCGCCATTCCGCCTAAAGGCGGGACTCCCTACACTCACTTTCCTGCTTGACGCCGACGGGCCTCCTTTGGCCAAGTCTCATCAACGCATCTTGCGGGCCCGGATGTTCCTGGCGCCTGCCATGAGAGGTCGCGACCATGCGGGCAGGATTGTCCATCGCGGTTTCCCTGGCGCTCATGATCGGCGCGTGGTTCTACGCGTCGTTCCTTCTGTTCGGCGGGCCCGAAGGCTTCCGCCGGCAAAGAAGCCTCAGCCGGCAATACCGCGAAGTCGATGGGGATTTCCCGTTCGCGCCCCAGGACTCGGCGCTCGGCGCCGACCGGTTCGAGGCGTTCCTCAAGGCGCAGAAGGCGTTTCTCCCCGCGTTGGAGAAGGCGATCGCGGGCCTGCCCGAAGTCTCCAACGCGAGCGTCGCCGAGGCCATGATGCGTCTGACTACGGCGCATGCCGCCGCTCTGCGCGACGCGGAGATGGGCCTGCGCGAGTGCCGCTGGATCATCCAGCAGATCCAGGGAACGATCCGCCGGTCGCTTCAGAACGGCGACGGGAGGCTGGCGCCGCTGGCCGAGGCGATGCGCGCCGCCCTCCGCGCGACCCGCCTGGGCGCCATCCAGGAGCCGTTCGAGTACGACTTCGACATGCTGCAACACCGGGTGCCGTTGGTCGCCGAGAAGTTCTACCAGAAGGACGCGTCGTTGTTGGAAAGCCATAAGGCGGACCTGGAATCCGTGGCCCTGTGCGTCGTGTTCGATTCCTTCCTGGAGTCGATTTACGCGCCGAAGGTCGACCCGGCCACCCTGCGGCAGGAGAACGCCCCGACCACGAAGGCAAAGACGGAAAGCGCGGAGCCGGAGGGGGAAGAATAACACCGATTGCTGATTGCCGATTGCCGATCGTCGATTGCCGATTATGACCGTGATGGAGGTTGAGAAGCGGTTCCCGGGAACGCGGACATCCAATCGCCGTCCACCTCGTCCACTCCGTCCGGCAAAGCCGATGTGGCCCCGGCGCTCCCGGGAACCGCCTGAAAGGCGCAGCCATGACCCCAAGCCCCGATTTGCGGTACGACACCCTTCGTGAAGACGATCTGAGCGGCTTCGTCGACATTCTCGGCCAGGCGTTCCACATGCCGGCGGAGCGCACGCGCCAGGCGATTGAACAGGCGGGCCTCGACGCGCACCGGATCATTCGCCGGGGCGGCGCGCTGGCCGGCGGGCTGCGCCTGATCCTGATGGGCCAGTGGTTCGGCGGCGCCTGCGTGCCGATGGCCGGCGTGGCGTCGGTGGCCGTGGCGCCCGAGCATCGGCGGGGCGGCGCGGCCACGGCCCTGATGCGTTCGGCGCTGGAGGAAATGCGCGACCGGCGAATCCCAATCTCCGTCCTCTACCCCACGCTCGCCTCGTTCTACCGCAAGGCCGGCTATGAATTCGCCGGCGTGAAGATCTCGTACGAAGCCCCGCTGACGGCGCTGGACGCCGGCGAGCGCGACCTGGCCGTGACGCGCGTCGGGCCGGCCGATCGGGAGACCCTGCGCGCCCTGTACGACCGGCGCGCCCAGGCCTCCGCCGGCAACCTTGACCGCCCCGCCTATCTCTGGAGCCGCCTGCTGGAGCCGATCAACCAGACCGCCTACGCCTATCTCGTCGGCGACGCGGGAAAACCGGATGGTTATGCGATTTTCACCCAGGAAGGGTGGAGCAAGCCGATCCGCGCCTCGGACGTGTGCGTCCGCTCGCGCGCGGCGGCCCTGCGGCTGCTCACCTTCTTCAGCGATCACCGCACCACGGTCAGCGCGTTGGAGTGGACGGGCGGCCCGGAGGACGCGCTGCTGCACACGCTGCCCGAGTATTCGAAGAAGGAAGCGCGGATCTGGCTGTGGATGCTGC
>JAPLSS010000925.1 GCA_026398515.1 Candidatus Sumerlaeota bacterium
GACGCGGGCGCGACGAATCCGACTTCGGATGCGGCCATTCTTCGCGACGATCTGATCGCTTCGACGTATTTCCTGCTCGCCGGCCATGAGGAAAAAGTCCGGCCGGCGTGGGACGCGCATGGGCGTTTCGACGCGTCGCGCTCCTTCCTCGCCCAGGCCGATTTGCTGGGGAAGCCGCTCGTCGAAGATTACGCGCAACGCATTCGGGAGGCGTTCCAATCGCGCGGGCTGACGATCCCGCCGCCGCGCCCGTGGCCGGACGGCAAGCCGTTCGTTCTGCTGTTGACCAGCGACGTCGACATCCCGCGCCGCAACACCTGGACCGCCGTTCTCAAGCGATGCCTCGGACGCAACCCGGGCTTTCCCGTCCGGCCCGCGGATTTGTCTTGGCCCCTCGCCTATGTCCCCCGCGGCGAAGCCTTCGATCCTTACGTCCGCAACCTGGAGCGCCTGACGGGAATGCGCGAATCGGGCCCGCCGTTCACGACGCTGTTCTTCCTGGCCGGGAAGCGAAGCCGGCTCGATCCCGTCGTCCTGAAGCCCCGCCGTTGGCTGGCACGGCGCGCTCAGCGGCTCTTCATCGAACGGCGCGAGATCGCCTTGCACGCCCCGTACGAGTGCTGGCTGGAGGCCGAGGATTTCCGGAACGCGCTCGATTGCTTCGAGCGGGCGACGGGCATGCGGCCCGATGGCGTGCGCCAACACTATCTGCGTTATCAAGTCCCACGGACGTGGCGCGCGCAGGCCGAGGCGGACTTGCAATGGGACGCTTCGGCGGGATTCGCCGCGCGCGAAGGCTTTCGGTTCGGGACCGCTCTCCCCTTCCAGGCCTTCGACGGCGAACGGGGCCGGCGCTTGCCGCTGTGGATCGTGCCGCTGGCCGCCATGGACTCCACGCTCAATCTACATCTCGATCTGACGCCGCACGAGGCCGCCGAGCGCCTGCGCGCGCTCGGCGCCGAGGCGCGGCGGGTCGGCGGCGCGATGGTTCTCTTGGTCCACAACAGTTCCACCGGCGCCGGCTGGCAGGGGTGGCCGGAAGTGTTTGACGCGGTGGCGACGGATTTGGCAGAAGAGGGCGCGTGGTTGCCGACAGTCTCGCAATTCCTCGATGCTTGGAGGCGGTTTGCCGATCCCCGCGATGCGAATCCTTGACGAAGCCCGCCATGTGCTGCGCGTGGAACTGCGCGCCCTGCAATCCACCATCGACGCGCTGGACGAGCGCTTCGAGCGCGCCATGCGCCTCCTGCGCCAGCGCCGCGGCAAAATTGTGGTGACCGGCGTGGGCAAATCGGGCCTGATCGCGCAGAAGATCGCCGCCACCTTCAACTCCACCGGCTCGGTCGCCGTGTTCATGCACAAATCGGAGCGAAGGTCGTCGCGCTGGTGGGCAACGACCAATCACGCCTGGCGCAGTGGGCCGACGCGGCGGTCGTGCTGGTGGCGCCCGAGGAAGCCGACCATCTGAAACTCGCGCCGACTTCGAGCGCGCTGGCCGCGTTGGCCATCGGCGACACGATGGCGGCGCTCCTGTCGAAATGGCGCGGATTCCGGCCCGAGGATTTCGCCCTGTATCACCCCGGCGGCCAATTGGGGCGCCGTCTTCTGCTGCGCGTGCGCGACCTGATGCGCGGCCGGGACGAAGCGACGGTCCTGACGCCCGGCGCCGACATCCACGAGGTGGTCACGGGCCTGACCAAGCCGGCCCGGCGCAGCGGCGCGCTGGGAGCCGTCCTCATCCAGCGCTCGGCGCGCGACCGGCGCCTGGCGGGCATCATCACCGACGGCGACATGCGCCGCGCCCTGCTCCAGCGCGAAGCCGCCGTGTTCGCCCTCAAGGCGCGCGACCTGATGACCCGCCGGCCCACCACCATCGGCCCCGACGCCAAGGCCGAAGAGGCGTTGCGGCTGATGGAAGACCGCCCCAGCCAGATCGCCGTCCTGCCCGTCATCGACGCGCGCGAGCGCATCCTCGGTCTCCTGCGCCTGCATGATCTCTTGCAGATCGGATTTCGCACCAATTCGCCATCCGTCTGATCGAGGGGCCTGGGATGAAGAAGGCGTCAAGAGTCGTAGTGATTATGACCGATACCCAGCGAAAGGACATGGTCGGGGGCTATGGCAATCCCGACATGAAGACGCCCTGTCTTGACCGGTTGGCCGGGCAGGGGCTTCGCTTCGACAGGGCGTATGCCTGCCAGCCGGTCTGCGGCCCGGACCGATCGGCGTTGTTCACCGGCACGTGGCCCCACACCAATGGCAGTTGGGCCAATCACATGCCGCTGGGCAGGAACGCCCGCACCATCGGCCAGCGGCTCAGCGCTCAAGGCGTCCGCGCCGCCTATATCGGCAAGTGGCACCTGGACGGGACCGATTATTTCGGGGCGGGGCGTTGCCCCGAGGGCTGGGACCCGAAATACTGGTATGACATGCGGAACTACCTGGAGGAACTGTCCGAGGAAGATCGGATGCGCTCCCGGCGCATCGCCACCACTCGCGACCCCGACCTGACCGCGGAATTCACCTTCGGCCATCGCTGCTCCAATCGCGCGATCGACTTCCTGGAGACCCATGGCGGCGAAGACTTCCTTCTCGTCGTGTCTTACGACGAGCCGCACGACCCGGCTCTCTGCCCTAAACCGTTTTCGGACATGTACCGGGGTTATAAGCCGCCCGCGAAGAGGAACTTCCACGACAGCCTGGAAGACAAGCCGGAACATCAGCGCCTGTGGGCCAAGCGGGCCGCCCAATTGGACGAAGCCGCGATCAACGCGATGATCGAGAACTACTTCGGCGGCAACTCGTTCGTCGACTACGAGATCGGCCGCGTCCTCGAGGCGATCGACCGCCACACGCCGGACGCCCTGGTGATCTACACCTCGGACCACGGCGACATGCTGTTCTCGCACCAACTCCTGTTCAAAGGAGCGGCGATGTATGACGAGATGACCAACGTTCCGTTCCTCGTCCGCTGGCCTGGGCGCGCTCCCCAAGGGGCGGTATGCGCTCATCCGGTCTCCCATATCGACGTGACGCCCACCATTCTGGACGTTATGGGGCTTGCGATTCCTTTGACCCTGGAAGGCAAGAGCATGGCGGCGACGTTTCAGGATCCGACGATCAAACCCAACGAGGCCGTCTTCTGCGAATTTCATCGTTTCGAGATCGACCTGGATGGCCGCGGCGGCTTCCAGCCCATCCGCTGCGGCTTCGACGGTCGGTTCAAACTCGTCGTCAATCTCATGGTCACCGACGAACTCTACGACCTCGAACAGGACCCGGGGGAGATGGTGAACCTGATCCATTCGGACGCACACCTCGAAGTCCGCAATCGGCTGCACGACCGGATTCTGCAATGGATGAACGACACGCGGGACCCGTTCCGGGGGTATTGCTGGGAGCGCCGCCCCTGGCGGACCGACGCCCGCGAGGCCAGTTTCGAATACACGGGCATGGACCGAAAAAGGCCCACCGAGGACGACGAGCCGCGCCTGCTCGATTACGGAACCGGCCTCCCGTTCACGAGCAACGTCCGGCCCACCGGCGCCACGCAGAAGAAGGGCGACAAACCGACTCCGCTGGAATTCTAAATGGCGGCATCGTATGGACCACCCCGGCGAAGACAAGCGATTCGATGTCTTTGGCTTTGGTTTTGCGGCCGTGGATGAACTGATCGAGGTGGCCGCGTTTCCACAGCCCGACAGCAAGGCCCAGGTGCGGAAGCATTCGCGCCACGCCGGCGGGTTGTGCATGACGGCGTTGGTCGCGGCGGCCCGGCTGGGGGCGCGCGCCGCCTATTGGGGGCCGTTGGGCGAAAACGATCCTTCCGATTTCATTCGTCAGTCGCTGCGCCGCGAAGGCGTGGCCTTCCCCGACCGAATCACCCATCCCGAGGCCCTTCCGGTCCTTTCCTGGATACTCGTGAATCGCTCCTCCAGCGAGCGAATCGTCCTGTTCTCTTATGAGGGAGTCGCGGAGCTGGAGCCGGAGGAGATTCAGCCGGAACTTCTCGCCGCCAGCCGGGCTCTGCTGGTCGATCACTACGCTCCCCGGGCGACGTTGCGGGCGTGCCGGTTGGCCCGCCAGTTGGGCGTCCCGAGCGTGGGCGATTTCGAGTTGATCGATGATGACAATGTTGTAATGGAAGTCATGGCGCGCACCGATCATCTGATCCTGTCGCTCGGTTTCGCGCGCAAACTCACTGGGTTGACGCAACCCGAAGCGGCGGTCGAACACCTGGCCCGGACCGCGCGCGCCTGCACCGCCGTGACGGGGGGCGCGCAGGGATGCTGGTTCATCGACCAGGCGCGGCCCGGCGTGGTTCAGCGTCAACCGGCCTTTGAGGTGGCGGTGGTGGATACGACCGGCTGCGGCGATGTGTTTCACGGCGCCTATGCCGCGGCCCTGGCGCGGAACATGGCCGTGCCCGAGGCGCTCCGCTTTGCGGCGGCCGCCGCCGCAATCAAGGCCACCCAACCGGGCGGGCAAACCGGAATCCCCGATTGCGCGGCCGTTGAGACGTTCCTGGCCCAGCGCTGAGGGAGCAAGTCGTCGGGGGACGCTCGAGAACATGATCTATACACGGCGACATGGATAACGCAGCAAACTGGGCGGTTCCTGGGGGCGTTCGACGACGCTCGCGGACAACGTGCAGGAAAGGTGGCGAACGATGAAACGCTTTGCCTATGGGTCTCTTCCGTCTTTGAGACTGCCGGTGGAAATCCTGGCGGTCGCGGCGTGCGTCCTGCTGGCCCCGATGGCCACGGCCCAGACCGCGGTTCTCACTCCGCGCGAGGCCCGCGCGTTCGAGAACGGGAAAATTCAAGACGACGGCTCCTTCTCCTTCTGGGACGACGGCATGCTGAGCGATTGGTTTGTGGCGCCGGCGGGCGGGCCGGTGTCCATCGCCATCGAGGCCCGAGGGGTCGTCGCCGGCGGCAGTCCGCCTCTTATGGCCGTGGAACTGGTCAGCCCCCAGGGGGCCGCGCAAGAGATCGCCCGGCTGCCCATCGACGCCAAGGAGTTCCAAACCTTCACCGTGCAGGCGACCGTCCCGAAGGGGCTGTTCGGCCTGCGCCTGCGGCATCTGAATCGCACCGCCGACGCGGAAAAAAAGCTGTTCCGCCACTTGATCCTTCGCCAGATCACGCTGACCGGCGCGGAGCGCTCCGACATGACCCCGGCTCAATACCTGCTATGGGGAAGTCCCGGCCAACCCGTTTCCCAGCCACAAGCCGCGGAGAAGATCGCTTCCTTTGAAACGAAGGGCCTGCGCGTCGCCATCGACTCGAAGAACGCCCGCTGGTCCATCAGTCAAAAGGAAGAAAACGGCGCCCGTTTGGATGATATTGCGCCGGTCTTCTCGATCGCGGACCTGCCCGTGAATCTCGCCGACTGCCGGGGAACCTTCGATACCGAGGCCGATTCTTCCAGCCCGCTGGGCGATTCCACCAAGGCGATCCTGCGCTACGGGAAGCCCGGCGCTTACGAGATCGTTTGCACGCTGTGGGTGTCGCGGGCCAACGACGAGGCGCTGGTCCAGACCGATTTTCATAACCTGACCGGCAAAGCGCTGACGGTCGCCTGGATCGCCTCGCTCGCCTCGCCGAAGGTGACGCTGGGCGGGCAGGCCGCCGACTGGATGGCCATCAGCGACGCGCGCTCCAATGGCGAGCCCTACCAGAGCCTCCGTCTGGGCGGTCCGCGGAACCTGTCCGGTTGGTGGTATCTGGCCATCAAGAATGAGAAGACCCGAAAGTCCCTCCTTCTCGGGAATCTGAGCAACAACAAAGGCTCGGGGCGCTTTGAATTGATGGCCGCGGGGGATGCCGCCGTCAAGGTCGCGGCCTACAACGACTACGAACGAATTGTCATGCCCACGGACGCGTGGATTCGCGGCGAAAAGGTCCTCCTGCATTTCGGCCGGCGGGGAAACGACAGCCTCGAGCGCTTCGGCGACCTGACCGCGATCGAGAACAAGATCGACCTGCGCCGCGACCATCCCATCGACCCCTACGACCCCGCGCGCGTCGCCATCTTCACCGGCTGGAGCTCCTGGGGCGCCTCGGTCATTGAGGGCTTCCCCTATCAGCACAACAAGGAAAAATACAAGGGCCCGTCGCTCGATCCCGAGTGGAGGAAACGGAATCAACAAAAGGTGCTCGACGTTGGATTGGACGACTACGGGTATGCGACGAAAGAGGGGGCAAGTATCGCAAGCGCCGGCACGCCTCTCGCCCGCAACTATGGGCATCCCCAGGACAGACCTACATATCAGATTAAGTTAGCTCCTGAATTGCAGCAACTTCATCCCGAATGTTATATCAATAACCGCGTGGACTTTTCAAATCCCGTCACGCAGGAGTATGAGAAGAAACGGGTGGAGGACGGTTTCGCCAAGGCCGACGGCCTCGCGCGCTATTCCTGGGATTTCACCAATCGTTGGCAGAAACTCGACGGACAATATGATCCTTTCATGACATCCGCGGAGACGTATCGCCTCGCCATGGGCCTGTGGCGCGACGCGGGACGGCGCCACCCCGGAGGCGCCTATGGCCTGGTATGGATGAACGTGGTTGGGTTCAACTATGACCGGGTCGATGTCATACACATCGGCGCCGACAGCGACCACGGATATGCAAGCGGAAACTTATCCGTGACCCGGGGCCTCGTGCGCCAGATCAGCGGGCGCTACTTTTATAATGGGAAGGTGTGGTGGAACAGTCCCGATAGCTA
>JAPLSS010000568.1 GCA_026398515.1 Candidatus Sumerlaeota bacterium
TAATAGGTCTCCTCTCAGACTATGGTCGCCGCCCTTCCTCAGCCGCGGCGGCCTTGGACGCGGACGCGGAGTCCATGTGGCCAAGGTCCATGCGATCGTAGAAGAAGTTCACGACGAACTGGCCCTCGGCGACGCCTTGGCACGTCTTGTTCCAGATGTCGTTTGAACTGAAGCCGTGGCCCGAGCCTTCATTCGAAATCAGCGTATTGACGATGCCCAGTTTGTCCAGCGTCTCGTGCAATCGCACGGCGCCCGCGTAGGGCCCCGTCTTGTCTTCCGTTCCATGAACTTGCACCAGAGGGGCGTCGCCCGCTTTCATGTATACGTCCCTGTCGTCCTTGCCTAGTTTGCCGCCCGCGCCGCCCCACAAGCAGCCGACCACGCGGACCTCCGGAACGTCCTCAATCCCCAGGTCGTCGGCGACGTACGCGACGTGGTTGCACGTGGCGCCCCCGGCGGAGGAGCCGAGGAGCGCGATGCGCCCGGGATCGACCCCGTTCTTCGCCGCGTGGTCCCGCATCCACCGCGTCGCCTTGACCGCGTCTTCCAGCGCGGCGCAAACGGCCGCAACGCGCTCGTCGGGAAAACCGGTGGCCGCCCTGACGGAGTCCTCGAACTTCCCCCCCTTGTTCCCCGCGGGGAGCGGAGGCTTGTCGCCCGTCATGCGGTAATTAATGGAGACGGCCACGTAGCCGCGCTTGACGAACGGCGTGACCATGTTGTCGACGTACATGGGCCCCGCCTTGTCGCCGGTGATGAACGACCCGCCGTGAATGACCACCACCCCCGGTTTGAGCGCGGGCACGCCGTCGCCGGTGGGCCTGTAGAGATCCAGGAGCAGGTCCTGCGTTTCCGCTCCATCGGCGACCGGCCCCGTTCCATAGACCGGGAATAGCATGGCAAAGACGCCCGGCGCCGGCAATAAGACAATTGGGCCGTCGAATGATGATTCTGGGCCAGACCCGTCGCGTCGGGCGCTCCACAGGCGATGGCATTGTCTCCCGCCAGCAGCGTCATCTCGACGGGAATACCGAGGATTTCCTGAACACGTCCTCGAATTATGTCATCTTCGGAACCAAGTTGAGGAAGAGGGACGGGAAGCAGACCAGTCTTGTGGCTCGACTCCGCTCGCCAGAGCCCGAGGCTGGCTTTCGGCGGCGAACAGCGGCATGCAGTCCACCCCGGACGCAGTTCCCGAGCGAAGCCGAGGGGCAGGGAGGACCTACGGGAAGCGGCAGAAACACTTTCCGGCAGGAATTGCCCGGTGATCGCCAAAATGCCTTCGGTCTATCGTCAAATTTTCGACGATAAAGCCGCCATGCGCCTTTGAAGGAATGGAGGGCAATCATATCTAAGATCTATATATTCAGTGATATATGGTATTCATGACGCTGACGATAATTTGGCGCGAGGGTTGCTTGCCTCTTCAGCCGGGCGTGGCGCCATTGCGCCACGGTTCTTGCACACGTCGAAAGCGCCGAATTGCGCGCGCCGCTCGCTCCCGGAAGGAGCCTGTGCCATGGGTGTCCGAATCAACCAGAACTCCTTTAGCCTCTTGGTCAACCGCAACCTTGACCGCGTCAGCCAGCGGCTCGAAGACGTCTACCAGCGCCTGTCCTCCGGCCAGAAGATCAACAAGGCCGGCGACGATCCGGCGGGCCTCGTCGTCTCGCACGCCCTGCGCCACGAAATTCGCGGGATGCAACAGACGATCCGCAACGCCAACGACGCGCTGAGCGTCACCTCGACCGCGGAATCCGCTTTGGGCAACGTGACCACCTTCCTGCAGCGCCTGCGCGAACTGACCGTCCAGGCGGGCAGCCCGACTCTGACCCGCGACAACCGCATCAATCTGAGCAACGAAATCAACTCCATCGTGCAGGAAATCGACCGCCTCGCCTCGACGACGGATTTCAATGGCCGCTATCTCCTGAACGGCGCGACGCCCACGGCCCGAGTGCAACTCGGCACGCACGGCTCGGAGTTTCTGGCCGTCACGCTTCCCGACGCGCGGACGTCGGTTCTCGGCCTGCAAGCCATCGCCACCGGCGAGAACCCGGTGGACGCAACGGCCATCGCCGGCAACGGCGATCTGACGATCAACTCCATCGCCGTCCCGGCTTCGGTCGTCGACGGCCTGAGCTCCGCGCAAGGCGACTCGAGCGCCATCGCCAAGGCGAAGGCGATCAACTCCATGTCCGATCAAACGGGCGTCGAGGCGCGCGTCGAGCCGACGGTCTTTTCCGTCAGCGGCTCCTCGATTCTGCCGGTCTCGCTCGACGGCTTCAGCTCCTCGCTCAAGATCAACGGCGTCAACATCGGCTCGGTGACCGTCTCCCCCGGCGATTCGACGGGCACGCTGCGCCAGGCGATCAACAACACGGCCGGCATGACCGGCGTGACCGCGTCGCTCAATGCCGACGGCGAACTGGCCTTGACCGCCGCGGACGGGCGCAACATCGAAATCACCACCACCGGCAATGTGGCCGACAACCTGGGGCTGGCGCTGGCCGACGGGGACTTGACGGGCTACGTGCAGACGGGGCGGATCACGCTGACGAGCGATTCCCCCATCACGTTGGGCGGGGCGCTGGATCGCATCGGCTTCGGCGCCGGGCAGTCGGTCATCGCCGTGGACCCCGACAGCGCGCTTTCGTACATCAGCGTCGACGACGATCAGAAGGCCGAGGAGGCGTTGCGCGCCATCGATCGCGCCTTGGCCCAAGTCGTTTCGCACCGGGCGAACCTGGGGGCGATTCAGAACCGCCTGCAGGCCTCGGTGGAATCGCTCAGCCAGCGAGTGGAAGAGTTGAGCGCCTCGGACCAGCGCATCTCCGACGCCGACGTGGCGCAGGAGAGCGCCCGCCTCGCGCAACTCCAGATCCTGCAAGAGGCCGGCATGTCCATTCTGGCGCAGGCGAACCTCTTGCCGCGCACGGCGTTGAACCTGCTCCAGAGATAGCAGGCATACTGTAGAAGGTCGGTGAACGATGACATACTACTCGCGGCAATACCTCTCCACCCAGATCAACACCGCCAGCGGCCGGCGCTTGATCGTCTATCTCTTCGACGGCGTGGAGGGCCACCTGACCCAGGCGCTGGAAGAACTGCTGGCGGAACGATTCGGCCCGTGCGGCAAACACGTTAGCGCGGCGATGGACATCCTGATCGAGCTGGCCGCGGCGCTGGACTTCGAGGCCTCGCCGGCGTTGGCCCGGCGCCTGCTCGCGCTTTACAACTACCTGATCGAGACGTTGGCCACGACTTTGACGGCCCGCGACCCGAAGCAGCTGCGCGCGTGCCTGGGCGTGCTGTCCACTCTGGCCGACGCCTGGCGCCACGTCAGCGCGGCGGCCGCGCCCCCGCCGGCGTCGAAAGCCGGCGCGCCGGCGCCCGCGCGCCGGGATACCGCCGTGGCCGTGGCGGTCTGATTTCCTCGCGCGCCGCGGCGCCGCGGGCGCCAGGCCGATCCGACAAATGCTCCGCGCGGCCTTCAGCCCCGCGGCCATTCTGTCGAAAAGCATGAGGGGGGCGATTCGCGCCCGCCACACGCCGCACCCCGCAATCTGGACTTTGACTCTGGGACTCCTCGAAGATTCGGAGCGTTTCGCCGTGAACGAAGACACCATTCGTCAGATGCTTTCGGAAATCCGAAGCCACTACACGCATCTCTTCGTTCAAATGGAGCGCGCGCTGGGAGACGGCCCCGACGCCCCCGCCGGCGCGCAACTGGAGAACCTGAACGCCGAGATCGCCAACCGCATGGTTATTGTGGAAGGCAAAATGCGCCGCTTGCGGCTCGAACTGGGCGACTGGCCCAACCGCCGGGACCTGAGCCCGCCGTTGCGCGGCGAGGTGGAGGGCTTCTTCAACCTTCTCGAAAAGGGGCTTCAGGCGCTGCAGAAACGGCTGGAGGCCCACGTCGCGCGGACGCGGCAGGAACACCGCGAACTGGCCGAGGCCATCCGCGCGCTTCAACGCAACCGCCGCGGCGTTCGCCACTACCGCGCCGCCGGGCGCGGCGCCAAACTGCTGAACTCCGAAGCCTGACCGCGAAAACGCCGAAATCCCCAAGCATCGCCCTGGGCCGGGCGCGCCGTCCGGTCAGTTCTCAGGAACAAATCCGTACAAGCCCGTATCGAAGCAGTCCAGTTCGCCCGGCGCGGTTGGGTTCCGCATCCTGTCCCCGGCGGGCGCTATTCGTATCGCCGCCAATCGCGGGCCGCCGTCCAGCCGATGTTGACGAAGAAAGAGTCGAACTGGAAATCCTCGGGGGGAACGCCCGCACGGCCCACGCCGAGCGAGAGGACATCGGCGGGAGTGGCGGACATGACGCGCGCCGCCTGCGCCATCGCATAATCCACGGTGGTCGTCGCGTGGCCGCTGACGGCCGAGGACGCCGTGAAGGTGAACGTGACCACCGGCTGGGAAGTGGCGAGTGGGCGGAAGTCGTAGGGACTATAGAGCGTGAATCGATAACGCCCCGGCTGGATCAAGAATCCCCGGGCGGTGAAGCCGTCGGCGCCCGGCCCCGGGGCGACGCTCACGTCGGTCAGGAGCGCCGAATCATAGAGCAACTCCCCGCTCAGGGCGTTGATCGGCCCCGACGCTGTCAGTCTCAGCGACACCGACCCCGACCCGCCGGGGCGCAACTGCAGGCTCGGCGTCTCGCCCATGACCCGCGCCCAGGCGAGCGTGCCGATCGTCGCGGCCACCAGCGCGGCGCAGGATAGCGTGATGCGTGTTTTGGGCGTCATCGTTGTCCTCCTTTTTCACCACGAAGGCACGAAGGACACAAAGAACCGCCGTTCTTCGTGCCCTTCGCGCCTTCGTGGTTATAATATGACTCTTTTAATCCCATCCTTGATCTTCTCGACATTGAAGTTGATCAGGAACCCCAACCGGCAGCCGCTCAGTTTGAGATAGGTCAGCAGTTGCGCCGTGTGAACCGGCTGCAGGGCCTCGACCGCCTTCAGTTCCACGATGACCTTCTTCTCGACCCACAAATCCAGCCGCAGCCCGGCGTCCAGGCGTAATCCGTCATAGAGCACGGGCAATTGGACCTGTCGCTCGGCTTGTTGCTTCCTCTTCTGGAGCTCATGGGCCACGCAGGCTTCGTAAACGCTTTCGAGCAGGCCGGGGCCGAGGTTGTGGTGGACGGCGAAGGCGGAATCGACGACGTGGCGGGCGATTTCCTCGGTTTCTGGCGAGAGGGGTTCGAACGATTTGCTCATGGGAATGACCTCCAGGGAAGATGAACCACGAAGGCGCAAAGAGCACGAAGAACGGCAAAGAGGTTTGTGGTCGTTCTTTGTGTCCTTCGTGCCTTCGTGGTGGAAAAACGTCGCGCTCGCTCGCTTCGCTCGCTCACAAAAGTGGAAAGAACAATAGCGTACAACGGCATTATTGAGTCCACGCCAACCGCACCCCAAGGAAAAAGCTACGGGAATCCGAGTAGCCGCCGGCGCGAATCGCCGACCGGCAGTAGCTCGCATCGAGGTTCCAGGCGCCCCCGCGGCACATCCGATACGGATAGCCAGATTGTTGCACTCCCCGGAAGCGTCCCTGCCGGACCGTCCTGGTTGTAGTCGTCCACGCTGAGTGAATCGCCGAAGAAGAAACGCGTCTGCGCGTTGGCGCGGCAGGCGTACTCCCATTCCGCTTCGCTCGGCAAACGGAATGTCCCGCCCAAGCCTTTTGAGTTCAGCGCCGAAATGAGCGACTGGCAGTCGTCCCAGGAGACGTAGTAGGCGGGATAACTGTCGCCCAGACCGTAGTTCGCCCAACCCCATTGACTCATCGCGTACGCCACCGGATTTGTCCCCGTGACCGCCTGCCACTGCCTTTGCGTCACCCCGCATTTGCCCAGGTAATACGAATACCCGATGTTGACCGTGTGGACCGGCCCTTCGTCGCTGTATCGGCTTCTCTCCGTGTCGGGCGAGCCCATCTGAAACGACCCGGCCGGAATCTGCACCATTTCGAGCGGCACCGTGCCGTTGATCAGGAACGTCTTCCTCGGCAACTCGCTACCGGGGAAGAGAAAGTTGCGGATCGCTTGGTAGCGAGACTCCTTTCGGATCTTGTCGATCGTGCGGTCCCCGCCGGAGGGTTCGCCAGCGCTGGGGACAAGCTGCACGTGCCCCCCCCACGGCGACGCCGGCTGGAACGCGGGGTCGCCGTCGGGCCACAGTTTCCGCGAAACGCCGGAAACCCCGGCGAAATCGGCGGTCGGCGTAGCGGCGTCGCCGTACGAGGAATAGCGAGGAACCCATCCATCGTTGGCGCCCCCATAGCCCTTGCTTCTCCAGAACCACTCCGTCCACTTGGAAGGCTGGTCGCTGGCCACCAGGTCGTAGCGAATGGGCGCGCCGGCGGGGATGCCGACGTCGGCGCCGATGTTGACGCCCAGATCGTGTATGCCATCCGAGTCGACGTAGAAACAATTAAAAAGCCCGGCGAGGCCGCCAATGCCCTCGGAAACCGGCGTCAAGGGACTGCTCGTCACGGGATTCTTTGAGACCTCATTCAGCAGATCCGAGGCCGCTGCCTGAAGGTCGGTCTCTTCGTGCATGCCGCCCAGGTAGGCCACGGCCCGCACCTTGTTCAACCATCCCTGATGCTGGTTTTCGGCCCGTTCCAGCGCATGGCGCGTGATCAGACACCCCATGGAGTGCGCCACAATATAGAGGTTCTTGATTTCCGAGTCGTGCGGGCTGACGTATGCCTCGATTTTGTCCGCAAGCTTCTCGCCGTTTGTGGTTGTCGAGGTATGGAAGTAATACTGCGTCACCCATGCGCCCACGCTGGAGCCGGAGAGGAGAGCCAGATCGGAATCGCGGCTGGAGCCCTCGGCGCCGACGAGCCCCTGGATCATCTGGCTCCACCCTGTATAGAAGGCTCTGATTCCGTGGACGAAGATGACGACGTTCTCTTTGGCCGGGCCGCTTCCCGTGAGGATCTTCGGCGTGTCGCTGCTATCGGTCCAGTCCCACAGCCGCAGGTCGTAGCCGGGCAAGAGGCCGGAGTTGTGCGCCGCGGTGAAAGCCAACTGGACCGGATTGGACGAGGTGTCGACGATCTCGTCTAGGATTTCGGCCGTGAGTTGGCCCTGGATGTTGCTGACGGTGACGGTCAGGTCTGTCACGGCGTGAAGGATGCTCTCTCCCGTGTTGGCGACGAACTGAACGGCGCCATAGAAGTAGCCGCTTGTGGTTTTCCAGGTGTTGTCGACCGTCCACATGACGGCCCAGGGGATGCCCTGCGGACCGATGCCTTGCTCTCCCGAAACGCGCGGCGCCTCGCGCTGGAGCGCGGCCTCTTCGGCCAGTCGGGCGAGACCGGCCCTGTTGAAGGACCCTGTGGGGATCCGGACTCGAACAAAAACCCCTGCGTCGTCGGTCCCAAGGGGCAGAGGATCGGGCATCAACTCCAGGGTCACCTGCGTTCCGTAGTGGATATAGTCTTCGATCCGCCGCGCGTCGAAGGCGGTGACCGTGCCGTTGCCGGACACGTCGCCGGGAAGGTTGGCCGGCACGACGGTCAGGGTCCAGATCTCGTCGTCGTAGCCCAGGCTGTTGCGCGCGCGGATGCGGACGGTGTGCGGGCTGCCGGCGGTCGTCGGGTTGGACCACGAGACCTGGCCGGTCGCGCCGTTGATGGTCATCCAGCCCGGCCGCGCTGGCGTGAAACGCAAGTTGCAACGCGCATGCGACAAACAAAGCGACAACGCGCCGAGGGACGAAGGAGCCGAAACAATTCACCGCCGCGCCCTCCCGCAAGGGGATGGAGAAACAGCCCGATAACACGAGGCGTTTTCTACCACGACGTTGGCGAGGGCGTCAAGGCGCGGGGCGAGGAAGCCGAGGTCGGCGGGCCGGCTGACGACCATCGGCGATGGCGGCTACTCGGCGGGCTTGAGATTCTTCAACTCGGTCTCGATGCGCAACGGGCGCAGCCGCAGCAGCCACCCGTCGGTGAACGGGGCGGCGGCGAGGAGCGCGGGGTCTTCGGCCACGCGCCCGTTGACCGCCTTGACGTCGCCGGAGATCGGCGCCCACAGGCGCAACGGCACGCGGCTGTCTTCCACGATCAGTTTGCCGCATGCCCCGCCCTGGATCAATTCGTCCTCTTCCATGGGCAGCTCCACGCCGGTCACCCTGCCGCAGCATGCGAGGATGAACGGGTGCGCGCCGACGATCGCGTCGCCGTTGTCGCACCGGCGCACCCACGAATGGCCGCGGATCTCGAACGTGCCGCGCGGCGCCGCGGGCAGCTTCGCGCGGTCGACGTCCGAGGATTTCAACCCGCGCGCCACCACGCTTTTCAGTTCATCCACCGTGAACGGCTTCGGCAGGTAGTCGATCGCGCCGAGCCGCATGGTCTCCATCGCGTTTTCGGTCGTGGCGTAGCCGGTGATCATCACCAGCGGCGTCTTGATCGAGCGCGCGTTCATCGCCTTCAGGATGTCGACGCCCGTCATCTGCGGCATCATCAGATCCGAAATGACCAGGTCGACGCCGCCGGCGAAGACGCGCGCCAACGCCTGGCGCTCGTCGGTGAAGGCTTCGACGCGATGGCCATCCTTGCTCAAGACGCGCTCGAAACTCTGGCAAATACGTTCTTCATCATCAATGACGACGATTGTTTTCGGGTGTTCCACAAGCCTCGCCCTCCTCGGTGGCGTTCGCGCCGGCGCGCCCGGACCGCGTCCGCGCCTTCTCGCCGCACGGCAGGCACACCGTCACGCGCGTGCCCTGCCCCTCGTCGCTGTCGACCTCGATGCGCCCGTGGTTGATCTCGACGAGGCGATGGCAGACCGACAGCCCCAGCCCGGTACCCTGCCCCGGCTTCTTGGTGGTGAAGAATGGATCGAAGATCCGCGACAGCATCGGCTTGGGAATGCCGCCGCCGGTGTCCTGGACCTTGAACTCGATCAGGCGGTCCTTGTCATTCCAGAACACCCCGGCGCGCAGCGTCCCGCCGTTGGGCATCGCCTGAATGCCGTTCATCATCACGTTCACGAGGACCTGCTTCATCTGGTCGGGGTTGATGCGGCACAGCAGCCGGTTGTCCGGCGAATACGGCTCCAATTTCACGCGGTGCAACTTGGCGTAGTTCTCGATCAGTTTGATGGAATCGCGCAGCACCTTGTTGGCGTCATAGACCCGGCGGCCCACGTCTTCGCCGCGCGCGAAGGTGAGGAGCTGTTCGATGATGCCGCGGCAGCGGACGATCTCCTCCTTGGCGATGCGCAGCGTCTCGACGGCGGGGTCGGTCGGCGCGGCTTCGGCGAGCGCCATGTCGACGTTCATCAGCACAACGGTCAGCGGATTGTTGATCTCGTGCGCGATGCCGGCGGCCATCTGCCCCAGCGAAGCGAGTTTTTCCGACCGCAGCAACTCCTCGGCGCTGGCGGGCATCTCCTTCAACGCCAACTCCTCCTGCATTGCGCTGATTTCCAGGTTTTTACGCCGGCTGCGCTCGGAAATCGACAGGGCCATGTACAGCGCGATCAGGAGGGTCGAAACCAAGACGGCGAAGATGCCGGCGACGAACAGCGACTGGTCGTTGAACCACAGGCCCCACGGCCCTTGCAGCGGCCACCGCCGCAGCGCGCCCGTCCACTCCAGGACGATCATGCCGGCGAACAGCGCGACCGCCAGCATCGTCTGCGCGATGGCCATCCAATGCGTCAACAGAACGCCGGCGACGATGGCGTGGAAGACGTAGAAGAAAACGAACGGGTTTTCGTAGCTGCCGGAGAAGTGCAGGAGCGCCGTCAGGCTCAAGAGGTCGAGGCTGATTTGCAGGTTCGCGCTGAGGATGGAGGCGTGGTGGCTGTCGTGCTTGAGCGCGAACCAGGCGAATCCGAGATTGTAGAGGAACACGAACGCCGCCGTCGCATACAGCCCCGGCGCATAGACCTGGAGATGCAGAACGCGGGAGGCCACGGCGGCGGCCGCCGCCGCGCCCACGGCCGCCAAGGCGCGCAAGCGGATCAGCCAGCGCACGTCGTCATGGAGTTCGTGAATGTCGCTTAGAGTTCGCATGAGGTAACGCCTTCTCTTCCCCGACGGACACCTACGAGGAGATCATATCGAAACAGGTTTGTAAAAATCGCATCATCCGAATCATCGTTGGGGCTCCCATGTCGAGACCCGCGAACCGGCATTGCGCGGGAACCACAATGGAATCCGCTGCTTCTGTTGGATAGGCGCGATTGCGCGCTCTTGCGAGCCACGGGTACTCGGCATTTGGCCGCTGGGTCACGCCACTTGGCGCCAGATCCTCGATTCTCTTCCCCAAAGGGAGCAACGCCTCCAGATACGCCTGAAAACGCTTCTTGTCCTCCATTTGGCATGCGCGGCGTAGGCTCTTGTTCGTGTGAGCCCTTTGCAGGAACCTGACAAACGCCGAATGAACGGTGGCCGGCGGGATCGTGCCATCGGTCGAGAACCCCTTGGCCAGTTTCTCGGTCGCCATTTGCAGGTAATGAAGCCGGTGGCAAGGCTTAGCCCCGCCCCAGGCGATCAAATGGCGGAGAATGCGAAAATCCGACCGCGCCTGCAGGAAAAACGCGGACCGCCAGTCCATGACCATCATGCGGCCTCCCGCGGCCAGATGCGCACGGCATCCTCCCAAGTTCCCCATCCCTCCGGAAGGGCGATCTTCGCTTTCTCCTCCGGCAGAATGAGCGCGATGGCGGAGCGATAGGGGATCCGGCCTTCCACATCCGCCCCAAAATGGAAGGGGATAGCCCGCCCTCCGTTGGGCATGGCCAGCTCGTCGACTTCCACCAACCGAATCTCGTTCTCCGACGGGAACAGAAGGATTTCCTTCATGTTCGGTTCGCCTTCCGCGCTATGCTCCGCGAGCCGCACCGCCGCTTCCATCAGATCCTTCTTCATTTTTCGCGTCTCCTCGGCATGCCTGAGCGCCTCTTTGTCGAGGATCGCGCCGCCTCCCTGCGCCACAGCGAGACAGCGTTCTCCCAGGCGCCCCAGCCCTTGGGGAGATGGCCCCGCCCCTTCTCCTCGGGGCGAATCCCGGCGACAGCCAGCCACCGTATCCCGCCCTTCTTGACATCGGGATCGAAGTAGAAGGGCGCCACGCGCCTGTCGGTGGGAACCGCCTCCGCATCCACCTCCAGAATGCGAATCTCGTCCTCGGCCGGGAACCAGAGAATCTCCTGAACCGAAGACTCTCCCTTCGGGGTCTGTCTCGCCAATCGGCGGGCGGCCTTCAGCACCTCATCGTTCATGTTCCTTCCCTCCCTGCCAAAGGCGTTCTTCCTCGATTCTACGGCCCTGTCAAGTACGGCGCCATTTCGCGCTCGAAATACGCCGCCAGGCGCTGGCGATAGTCGCCGGTCTCCAGCCCGATCGTCGAATGGGTCACGCGGCGCACGCTGGGGGCGGTGTCGGGCGCATACACCGGAACGATGGCGTCGAACAACATCCAGCGCGCCAGCGCGTCGCGGTGTTCTTGTATGATATTCCGATAGGCCGGATCGTCGATGAGGTTATGTAACTCCATCGGGTCCTTTTCGAGATCGATAAACAGACTCTGCTTCGCGTCGCGGCACAGCATCAGCTTATAGCGCCGAGAGCGCGCCATATATAAGTCCCCATGCCCATATTCCGAGAATATATAATCGCGTTGCGCATGGGGATCGGCCAGGTCCAAACCAATCATTTCTTTCGGCGGCTCGATGCCGGCCTGGCGCAGGAAGGTCGGCGCCAAATCGACGTTGTTGGTCAGCATGTCGCGCGTCGTTCCCGCGTCCGCATTGCCAGGGAATTTGATGATCAATGGCACGCGCGCCACCGGATCATAGTAATAGTTCTGCTTCAGCAACATATGATGGAAGCCCATGTAATCCCCATGATCCGAGGTGAAAACGATCATCGTATTGTCATACAATCCCTTTTGCCTGAGCGTTTCGATCATGCGCCCGATCTGATGGTCTATCTGGCTGATGGTCGCGTAGTAATACGCAGTCACGCGCTTTATGGCGTCTTCCGTCAGCTTCACGTGGGGGAAAAAGCCCGCGTGATACGCCAGATCGCGTTCGGGGACCGCGCCGGTCCAGCCGGGAAGAATGTCGATCGTCGCGGGATCGTACATCCCGGCCCAGCGCTTCGACGGATCGAAGGGATGATGAGGCTTGACGAAGCTGACCGTCAGCAGGTTGCCGCAGTTCGTCCACTGCTCCAGTTCGCGCACGGCGCGGTCGCCGATCCAGGTGGTCGAATGCCATTCCTCGGGCAGGTTGGAGATTTCCGCGCCGAAGTGGTCCCAATACGATTGCGGCGCGCGCGATCGGAACTCCTTGCGCTGGTCGAGGAGGTCGATGACGTCGATCAGGCCGTGGGCGTGCAATTCGCGGTGATAGTCGTCGTCCATGCGGCCTTCGCCCGCTTGTTCGGCCAGTTTCATGCGCTTGTAGCCGACGTCGAGATAGGTCGGGTTGAAGTGCATCTTGCCGACGGCCGTCGTCCGGTAGCCGTTGACGGTCATCAGATGCGGGAAGGTTTCGAGCCAGGGCGACGGCGTGCTCTTGTTGGTGCGGCCGCGGTGCTGGTGCACGTACAGGCCGGTCAGCATGGAATAGCGCGACGGGGTGCAGAGGGCGTACGGGACAAAGGCGTGCGAGAAGAGGACGCCGTCGCCGGCGAGCGAGTCGATGCGCGGCGTGAGAATCTGGCGGTTGCCGAACGCGCCGAAGCAGTCGTAGCGCTGCTCGTCGGTCAACAGGAAAAGAATGTTGGGCTGACGCTGGGCCATGGCGGCGCGCCTCAGGATTAGAAAGTAAGAATCAAATGCACGACGCCGGAATTCGTTCAGCGCGGCATTGCCGTCCGCCCCGCGTCTCTCGTTCTCACGTTATTCCTTCCGTTGGGCCGAGGCAAGGGCTTGTTGGTTGACTCCTGGGCGCGGATCATTGCAATTTGTCTGGCGGGGCGCCATAAGAAGTCAGTTCGGCCCGTGCGGTCCGAGCCACGGGTTTGGAGGTCGCTTTTCATGAACGTGCTGTATCCCCTGCTGGCGGGTTTCGCCTTGCTCGTCCTCGCCACGCGTTCGTATCCGTTCTTCCTGTCGAAACGCCTGGGCGTCGACGATGCGAACCTCACCCCGGCGAAGCGCTTCGCCGACGGCAGGGACTACGTGCCCACGCGCACGCACGTCGTCTTCGCCCATCACTTCGCCGTCATCGCGGGGGCCGGCCCGATCGTCGGCCCCACGCTGGCGCTGGCCTTCGGCTACGGGCCGGCGTGGCTGTGGATCGTCTTGGGCTGCATCCTGTTCGGCGCCGTGCACGACATGACGTGCATGTTCATCTCGATGCGCGAAGGCGGCTACTCGATCGCTGACATGAGCCGCCGAACCCTTGGGGCGTGGGGCTACTTCTTCTTCGTCTCGTTTCTGATTCTCATGCTGACGCTGGTCAACGCCATTTTCCTCAACCTGTCCTGCAAGGCGCTGACCTCGGCCTATCCGATCACGGCGCTCAAGATGGCGCCGACCGACACGCTCATCCGGGTGTTCACGGACGCGGATGGCCTCGTCAAAGGCCGCATCGGCGGCATTGCGACCACGTCGGTTTTCATCATCACCGCGTTCGCGCCCATCATGGGGTGGCTGGTGCACCGGAAGCGCTGGTCGCTTCCGCTCCTGTACGCCATCGCCGCGGTCGCCTGCGTCGCCAGCGTGCTGGTCGGCTTCAAGTTCCCGTTGTCGTTCAGCGAAGACGAATGGCGCTGGATCATGTCGGCGTACGTGTTCATCGCCTGCTGGATTCCGGTGTGGCTGATCCTGCAGCCGCGCGATTTCGTCAACGTCCAGATCCTGTACAGCGGGCTGGCGCTCGCCTTCGTGGGCTTGCTCATTTACGGGTTCAAAGGGCAGGGGTTGAACGCCCCGTTCACCGCCGTCGCCGAAGGCCGGAAGGCGGTGGGCGGACCCATCTGGCCGTTCCTGTTCATCACCGTGGCCTGCGGCGCGATCAGCGGCTTCCACAGTTTGGCCGCCACCGGCACGACGGTGAAACAGATTTCGTCGGAAAGCGACGTGCGGCGCGTCGGCTACAACGCGATGATCCTCGAAGGCGCGCTGGCCCTGCTGTCGCTCCTGCTGGTGGCTTCGGCGATGCCGAGCGGCGAGTACTTCTCCATCGTCTACCCGGTCGATCCCAAGGCGAGCAACCCGATCCTGGCCTACGCCATCTCGATGGGCTACATGCTCAACCACGTCTTCGGACTGAAGATCGCCATCGGCTCGGTGCTCGGCATCCTGGTGCTTGAAGGCTTTGTGGTGACGACGCTCGACACGGCAGTGCGCCTGTGCCGCTACATGCTGCAGGAACTGTGGACGTTTCTCATTCCGGCGGAGAACAAACAGGCCGTGCGGATCATGCGCAGCCCGTTCCTGAACACGGCGATCGCCGTCGGGCTGATGCTTTTCTTCGCGCTGAACGGCACGATCAAAGCCATGTGGGGCGTCTTCGGCGCGGGGAACCAGCTCATCGGCGCGCTGGCGCTGACGGTGGTGACCGTGTGGCTGCTGCAGCGCGGGAAGTCATTCTGGTTCACCCTGGCGCCGGCGCTGTTCATGATCGCCACCTCGTTTGCCATGCTCGTTCTCTTCCTCAAGCAGAACATCCAATGGGGCCAGGGCCTCGCGCCGGCGGCCGGTAAAGGGCCGCTGACGGCCGCCACGGCGATCATGCTCGTCCTGGCCTTCGGCGTCGTGGCGGTGTCGGTGGTCCGGTTCGCGAAAAACTGGTTCGAGCTGCGCAAGCCGATTCCGGGGATCGATACGGCGGCGGGGCCGACCAGCGTGCATTGACATGGACCCCGCTCCTCCTATACTGATGCTATGATAGGAAAGATGGTGATGCGCAGAGCGAAAGGGGCCGCGGGATGACGCCAAAAGAGAAGATGAAGGCGCTCATCGAAGAGCAGCCTGACGATGCCACGTGTGAGGAGATCATCCGCGAGTTGGTGTTCGCGGAAACGGTGGAGCGCGGCCTCGCCGACGCCCGGGAAGGACGGGTTCTCTCGAACGAGGAGATGCGCAGGCGGATCCGAAGATGGCCCAAGTAAGGGTGAAACGGCAAGCGGGGAGAAGGACAATGTCAACATTTCAGGAGGTTCTGGACGCTGCGCGGACGCTAGCTGTGCACGACCGATTGCGATTGGTTGAGGCGCTGTGGGACGACGCAGCCCCGTCCGAGTGGCCTGTTCCCAGCGACGAATGGATCGCCGAAGCCCAACGGCGTTCCGCCGCGCACGATGAGGGACGCATGCCAGCCACCCCGTGGCCGGTCGTTCGTGCGCGGTCTCGACGCAAGGCGGGCCTCAATGGCTGAAGCGCTGATCACGCAAGGCGCTGAAGAGGACTACACACAGTCGCTGCAATGGTACGCTGAGCGCAGCCAGCGGGCGGCGAGCGAATTCGAGGCGGAGTTCGAGAGGGCTCTGGAAGCGATCGAGGCGAACCCCGACCGATATCCTCTTTGCGACGAGCGGCACAGGTTTTACTTGCTTAAGCGATACCCGTTTCAAGTCATCTACCGCAAGGCGCCGGGGGATCAAGTGTTGATCGTCGCCGTGGCTCATACGAGTCGGCGTCCTGGGTACTGGATGGAACGGTGAGGCACGGAATCGACGAGGTCCCGCGCTACTCAAGGAAAACCGGGGGCTGGCTCGCTTTTCCGACCGAAGCGTTCGGACTCACCGTATCAAGACCCATCGGAAAAGCGCGCCTGTCCCCGGTTTTCCGGCCCTTATCGCCGAAAATGCCTGGCGCTGGAATTCGCGTACGCCCCCGAATGGGGCTATTTGCTTTCTTCTTCCTTGACAGCGCCGTCCGCCCAGCGCAATCAAACACAAGCACTTTCCTTAGAGTTCGGAAATCAGCGATCTCGGCATCGCTTGCGAATACATCGCCGGTCCGCCCCGTCTGCGCGCGGGGCGCGCCAAAGGAGCCTGTGCATGAATGTCATCGTGATCATGATCGACTCGCTGAACCGCGAGTACCTGAGCGTCTACGGCATGAACGACATCCAGACGCCGAACTTCGAGCGCCTGGCCAAGCACTGCGTCACCATGGACAACCACTGGACCTCGTCGCTACCGACCATGCCCTGCCGCCACGAAGTCATGGCTGGGCGCCACGAGTACCTGTGGCGCGGCTGGGGGTCGCTGGAGCCGTACGACGTGACCCTCGCCCAATTGTGCGGCCAGAAAAACCTGGTCTCGATGCTCATCACCGACACCTACCACTACTTCGCGGAAGGCTCCGGCAACTACCACACGGATTTCTCCGGCTGGGAGTTCTACCGCGGCCACGAGCGCGACAACTGGGTCACCGATCCCGTCGAGACCCTCCCGATCTACCGCCAGATGCTGGAAGAGAAGGGCGACCGCGCGCGAGCGTTCATGCAGAACACCTACCGCTTCCGCGACGAGCGCCACTTCTTCTCCCCGCGTCTGCTGAGCACGGCGGCCGACTGGCTTGATAACAACCATGCACACAAAAACTTTTTCCTGATGGTCGACTCCTTCGACGTGCACGAGCCGTTCTACGTGCCGGCGCCGTTCGACACGATGTACGACCCGGAATTCCAGGGCGAATGGCCGATCTGGAACAACTACGGGCCCGCCAGCCGTTACTCGCCCGAAGTCGTGCGCCACATCCGCGCCCAGTACATGGGCAAAATCACCATGTTCGACAAATACCTCGGGGCGGTCCTGGATCGTCTGGATCGCTTCAACCTGTGGAACAACTCGCTGGTGCTGGTGACCAGCGACCATGGCCACCACCTTGGCGAGCACGGCATTCTGGGCAAGAACCTGCCGCCCTATTTCGACATCCTGACCCACATTCCGCTGTTCGTCTCGTTCCCGGGCATGAAGCCCACGCCCGGCAGCCGGTCGAAACTCCTGACCAGCCAGATCGACGTCTATCCGACGGTCGCTCAGGCGCTCGGCGTGCAGATCCCCAAGGACTACACGATCCACGGCTTCTCGATGATGCCGGCGCTCAAGGGCCAGACGGCCAAGATCCGCGACATCGCCCATACCGGCTACTTCGGCTCCTCCATGGTCGCCACCGACGGCCGCTACACGCTGCACAAATACCCGAACGAGAAGAACCAGCCGCTCTACACGTACGGCATCAACCTCGAACAATTCCACAAGCGGTTCAAGGACCCGTACGTGAAGGCGGAAGCGGGCCGCTTCCTCCCGTACACCGACTGCATCGTCTTCCGCGTGAAGGAGGAGCAGCCGCCGGCCCTGGGCAAGACCTCGACCGCGGTCCAGGGCAAGAAGCCCGACCTGTTGTTCGATCTCAAGCAGGGCGACGACATCGACAAGAACATCCACGCGCAGAGCCCGAAGGTCGCCGCGCGGCTGACCAAGCTGCTCATCGCCGACCTGGAGCGCATCGAAGCCCCCGCCGAGCAGTTCGAGCGGTTGGGGTTGAAGTAAGAAGGGATAAGGGCGAAGGACAAAGGACCAAAGAACGACTGGGCGGTTCTGGGTTCGTAGATTCGCGGTCTACTGCGAGGCAAGAGACGCCACCCCGCTCTTTTGCCTCGCTTTTTTTGTTCGGGCAAGGCAGACTTTGGCCGTCGATAGCCGATAGCCAATCGCCGACTGAACAACAGCGACCCGCCTTCACCCACGATAGCGTCGGAAGAGCGTCAAAGGAGATTCGCTGCTTTGCCCCGGTGGTTCATTCTTTGAGGCCGGATACATGCCGTCGCATCAGCCGGCGAGACTCGAAGAGCAGGGGCTGACTCTCGTTTCTGTTCAATCGGCAATCGACAATCGACAATCGGCAATTTGAGTTTGGAGGCGTTCCGATGTCCAATCGCATTCCCCGCCGCGCGTTTCTCGGCGCGGCGGCCGCCGGCGCCGCGGCGCTGTCGCCCGTCGGGCGCGCGTTCGGCATTCAGCGCTTCGACGCGAGCCAGCCGAACATCCTGCTCATCGTCTCCGACGAGCACAAGGCCTCGGTCACCCATTGTTTCGGCAACTCGCTCGTCCAGACGCCCAACCTCGACGCCCTGGCGGCCGGCGGCGTGCGCTTCGCGAACAGCTACACGAATTCGCCGCTGTGCGTGCCGATGCGCCTGGCGCTGACGGCCGGCAAATACATCAGCCGCATCAGCGCGTGGAACAACTCCTGCCGGCTGGCGAGCGACTCCTATCCCTCCATTGCCCACTCCCTCAACGCCGTCGGCTACGAGTCGTATCTCTGCGGCAAGATGCACTACGACCCGAGTCATCGCTACGGGTTCACGGAGCTCTATGCAGCCAGCACAAATCAGGGGGTTAAGAACGGCAAAGGCAATCGCCGCGCGCCGGACAACACAAACGTCGACTACAACTCGTGGACCAGCCGGGCCGCCGAGTTCAAAATCGGGAATTCCTCGGGCACGATCAACCACGACAAGCTGGTCACGACGAACGCCGTGCAATTCCTGCAGAATCGCTCCGCCACCGCCGCGCCGTTTTTCCTCCTGGTCGGCTATCTGGCGCCGCATTTCCCGCTGACCGTGCCGCAGGCCTATTACGATCCGTACCAGAACAATGTCGCCATGCCCGTCATCCCGCCCGGGCATCTCGACAGCTTGTCGCTCAACTATGTCCACCTGCGCCGCGGATTCGGCGTGTGCGATCCCGAGCCCGACGCGGCCACCGTCCAGTACGGGCGCGAGCTCTACTACGGCCTGACCCAATGGATGGACAATCAGGTCAGCCAGGTTCTCGCCGCGCTGGCCGCCCGGCCGTTCGCCTCGAACACCATCATCATTTACACGTCCGATCACGGCGAGAACATGGGCGAGCATGGGATGTGGTGGAAGAATTGCATGTACGAACACGCGTCGCACGTGCCGCTCATCGTCAACTGGCCGGCGCGCTGGGTGGGCGGCCAATCGCGCGACGGTGTCTGCTCGACGGTCGACATTGTGCAGACCATCGCCGAACTGGCCGGGGCGACGGCCCCGTCGGACTGGAACGGCGATTCGCTCGTCCCGTTGCTCGACAGTCCCGCCGCGGCGTGGAAGGACATGGCCGTCAGCGAGTATTACGCGCACAACATCGCCTCCGGGTTCACCATGCTGCGGCAGGGGCAATGGAAGTACGTCTACCACACGCGCATGAACGCCACGTACGGGCCGCAGGAGGAGCTGTACGACCTCGCCGCCGATCCGGGCGAGTTCACGAACCTGGCCTCGGCGCCGGAGCACGCCGCGCGCCTGGCGGCGATGCATGCCGCGCTCGTGGCGGAACTCGGACGCGAGCCCGATGACACGGAGTTGATCGCCCGGCAGGAACTGGCCGCCGGCTACGGCAGCGGCGTGGCCGATTGGCGGGCGTATTAGGCCTCCGGGGGCTTCCAAACCGCCAAACGGTTGTGGCTGGATGGCCTCTGCGCCGCCAGAGCCGGGGAACGCACATGCCGGGATGCGCCCGGCATCGCGCCCGCCCCACTTTCTTCGTTGACCGAATTGAACCGGGCGTCAATCATCCCGCGCCATGGACGCCTACGAAGAGCGGCGGCGCGAGGCGGTGCAGCTGGCTCTGCGCCAACTGCAGTTCTACTGGTATGGCATGCTGTGCCTGCCGCTGGTTTACCTTCTGGTCTGCGTCGGCGTGCGGAACTGGTGGTTCCTTCCCCGCAACCGCGTCGGCCTGTATCCGCTCGCGGGCGAAGAGGAAATGACGGTCATCGTCGTCTTTGGGTTGCTGGCGGGCCTGGGCCAGGCGCTTCTGCTCCATCTGCGGGGCCGCTTCGGGGCGTGGTTGGACGAGGCGGCGGCCAACGCCGCGGAGTTCGTCCGTCTCCTCCGCCGACGCCTGTTGGTTCTCGGGGCGATTTGCGACGGCGTGTCGTTCCTCGGACTGCTGTATTTCCTCATGGACGGCGATCTGCGGGGGATGCTGGCCTTCGGCGTCCTCTCGTACATTCTCTACGCGGAGATCTATCCGCACGACCGCCTGGCGGACAAGTTGAAGCCCTCCGCCGCCGGCGGCGACGGCGCGCATCCGGAAGAATAGACACGGAGACACGGAGAGGGAAGACGCGGACACGCGGAGACACAGACAAAGGCACAAGGGCGCGACAGCTCTTTCGGCTTTGTCTCCGCCTCTCCCCCTCTCCGTGTCTCAGCCGCTATTTCTTCACCGGCGCGCCGATGATTCGCCGATAGATGCCCCAGGCCGCCAGGCGCCGTTCGATCTCCGGATCGACCTGCACGTGGCCGGTATGCTTCAGGCAATCGCCGAAATCGCGCTGGTCAATCGACAACAGCAGGTCCTCCATCTTCAGCCTCAGCCCTTCGGCCACGTCGCGGTGCTCGGCGATCACGTTCTTCTGTTCGTCGGGATCGTCAATGACGTTGTAGAGTTCGTCGCGCGCGTCGCTCGTCCAGATGTATTTCCACTCCAACGTTCGCGCCGACTTCTCGCGCCGGTTGTAGACCCGGTAGTCGAAGCCCGGGCATCTCTTCGCGGTCAGGTGCATCGGCTCCAGCGGCTTTTGCAGCTCGGCCATCACGAAGTCGCGCACCGGCTTGCCCTTGATGGCGGGGACCAGGCTCTTGCCGTGCACGTGCTTGTCCGCCTCTCTGTCCTTGACGCCGCAAAGGTCCAGGAGCGTCGGCAGCACGTCGATATTCGCCGCCAGGTGCGGGACGCGCACGCCCTTGGGGATGCGCCGCGGGTAGCGCATGACCAGCGGCGTGTGGAGCATCGTGTCCCAGAGGTGCGTCTGGCAGTGGCCGGTGTGGAACCGATGCTCGCCGTGCGAATCGCCGTGGTCGCTGGTGACGACGAAGATCGTGTCGTCGAGCGCGCCGCGCTTGCGCATGTTGTCGAAGATCTCGCCGATGGCGCGGTCGACGTACGCCATCGCCCCGTCGCGCAGGCAGCGCACGATCTCCCACTGCGGCGCGGTCAACTTGACCATGCCGGCCGTGCCGCCGAACTGGTCCTGGGGGATTTTCCCGGCCGCCTCGTCGGGGAAGCCCGGCGGCAAGAACTGCTCGCGATACTTCCGCGGCGGCCAGCACTTCATGTGCGTCTCGCCGGTCAGCACGAACAACGCCCACGGTTTGTCGCGCGGCGCGCTTCGCTCTAGCCAGTCTTCGACCCAGCCGACCATCTTCCAGCACATCCCCGTGTCGGACTCGCCGGGGACGGGCAGGTAGGGCGGCACGGGCTGCATCTCCTTGCGGTTCGGCTTGTTCGGCTCCTGCAGGCGGGTCAAGCCGCCCGGGCGGCGGAAATTCGTCCAGCCGCGCATGCACTGCCCCTCGTCCTGCTGCACCCACGGGTTCGGCTGGATGGCCGCCGTATAATAGCCGGCGCGATTCAGGATCTCAGCCAGGGTCGGGATGCCCGGCTCGAGGAACTGGTACTGGACGCCGCAGCCGTGGCCGCACAGGTGCTGGCCGGTCATGAACGAGACCTGGCTGGGAAGCGACCAACAGCTCGTCACGAAATGGTTGTCGAAGATCGCGCCCTCCTCGGCGATGCGCGCGATGTGCGGGGTGGTCGGGCGATGGTAGCCGTAACACGACATGTTCCCCCGCCGCGCGGTGTCGATCATGTAGATGAAGATGTTGGGGCGTTTCCTGGCGCGTGTGGTCTTCGCTGGCATGAGGCTCTTCTCCTGGGTCAACAAGTCGACTCCTCCGAGTCCCTATCGCGCCGCTTTATCCCCGAATCGACGGCATTTGGCCAGTGGTATTTCCATCGCCCGTCGGGGGCGCGCACACCGCGGAATCGCCACGAACGAATTGGAACGCGCGAAGCGCTTTGGAGTGCGGCAGCTTGCTGCCGCTTTCCT
>JAPLSS010000041.1 GCA_026398515.1 Candidatus Sumerlaeota bacterium
GTCCGTAGAAGACCGATTCAGAAGCATACTCGGCCCGGGCAGTCTCTCTAGGTTCCGACCGCTCAAATGTGAATTCAGCCAGTGTTTCTCGGAACTCAGCCACGAGTTCTTTGGAAAATAGGCGCTCGCTCACTTCCAGGAGGAAACATCGCGGCACCCGCCCCACGAAGGCCCCCTTACGCCATGACCATCCAGGCCAGCCCGTGAGCGTGCGCCTCCAGGGCCATGAGAGACCGGTCGGCAGATCGGAGCGTGTGATTCGTCGTGGTGATGTCGTCGAGCACCCAGACCGCGCGCCCGACGCAGCTCCGGATCTCCGGCATGGCTTCGATCTGAGCATGTTGGGCGAAGCGCCCGCGCATTGATTCGTTTTTGAGCCTCGGGCGCGGGCGGCGATCGCCGCGCCTATGGGGCGGCGGACGGGGCGGCGCGAGGAGAACGCGAAGGCCGCGGGCCTGGCGTGGAGATCGAACCCGGCGGCGCCGGCGTCCGGCCCGAGCGGGGCGTTCCGCTCGAACGCGCCGGAGTGGCGCGACCGGCGGGGATCGTCCCGCCGCCTGACGGACTGGGCCGGGAGACCGTCGTCGGGGCCGTCGCGGCGGGCGTTGCGGCGGGATTCAACCGATACGTCGACAAGTCGGCCGACAGGCTCGTCACGGCGTTGGTCGACGTGGCATACACCTTCTTCTGGCCTTGCACGGCGCAATAGACGCCCTTTCCGTCGGGCGTGTCGGAGCCGAAGACCAGCGTGTAGTCCTTATCGAGCGCGACCACCGTCACCGTTAGCCGCGGCTCCCATAGGCCGTACTCGCGGTACCGCTCGGTGTCGTCGGAGGGAAGGTCGATGGTGGTCAGCGCGGGCAGCGACTCCAGCGCGCCCAACAGGCGCCGGACGGCCTCCAGAGAAGCCGGCTCTGTGGACGGATCGATCAGGTTCCACGATCCATCGTTTTGGCGGGCCAGCGTGAAACTGTTCCAATAGTCCCGCTTCACGGACACCTGCTGCATGTCCTCCTGGGCGACGTCCAGGATTCGCGGGCCGGAAGCATGGGCCGCCGACCCGCGTGGCGGCGCGGGGGTCCGCTCGGAGAAATAGGCCATCAGGCTCAAGACCGCGACCGCGGCCAGGAGGATGGGGGTGGCTTTGCGGTTCATGCGTTGCGCCTCCGCCGGCCAATGGCGATTCCGCCCAGGAGGACGGAACCGCCGGGCAGAACCAGAACGCTCAGCCAGAAGACCGCCTTGGCCTGACGCGCCGTCAGGGCGATCTTCCGCACATCAAAGACTTTGGGGCGCACGCCGATCAGGTCCTGCCGACCGGCCAGCCAATCGACGCTGTTCAGGAACAGGTTCAGGTTGCCGCTCAGGTCGACGTACTGATTGGCCATGAAATCCGAATCGCCGATGACCGCCATTCGCCCTTGCAAGGGGGGCTTGCCCGGCTCGCGGGACTCCTCATAGCGCTCGCAGGTCATGCCCAGCGAGATCGGCCCCTGCTTGTCGCGCTTGGTGTCGATCCGCAACTGGCCTTTGTCCTGGTAGGCGACGGCCCAGCTGTTGCCGGAGGTGTGCATGAAATTGCTGGTGACCACGTTGGGGTTGGCGGCGCCGAGCGCCACGGCGATGCGCCGCGCGGTCGGCAGGACGGCCGACAACGCGCCCATTCCCTTGCCAATGGGATTGTTAGAATCGAACCGGGTGACGTACAGACTGGTCGGGTCGGTCGACGCCAGATGATTCTGAAGATCAATGACCAGGTCATTGCTCAGCCGGACGTTCCAAGGCTCCAGGAGATTGCCCAACCCCGTTTCGACGCCGGGGTCCAGCAGGAGCAAGACGCCCCCGGAGCGGTCCAAGACTTTGCGCAAGGCGTCCACGTCCTCGTTGGCCAGCTGCTTCTTGGGGCCGGCGACCACCACCACCCCGACGTCGGCGGGGAATTCGGCGTTGGCCCCCGGCGTGACGACGTGCTTGTCGACCAGCCAGCCATCGCGCTTGAGTTCGGCCGCGCAGAACGACGCGCCGGCGTCGGCCGTATCGTCGGGATCTTTCTCTCCATGGCCCGACAGAAAGGCGACGCGCCCGGGCTTGTCGCGGGTCAGTTGGATCAAGGCGGAGGTCAGTTCGGCCTCGCCGACGAACTGCGCGGGCAGGACCACGCGCGTGTTGCCGACAATCTGAACCCGCTGGTTAAAAAGCGACCCCGCGGGAATGCGCCGCGACTTGTCTCCCACGGCCACCAGAATCTCGTCGGACAGGGGCGAGGTAAGATTGAAGCGCTGGCGAATCTGCTCGATTTCCCCCGGGTTGCTCTTGGGGTCGATGTAGCGGACGGAGAGGCGCGGCGAACGGGCCTTGTATTCGGCCAGCAGGTCGGTGATCTCCTGGCGCAGGTCGGCCGGCTGGGGCAAGGCGGCGACGATGTCCACCGGCGCCGCCAGGCGATTCAGGACGTCGGCCGTCTGCTGCGACAGCGCATAGTGCTTCGAACTGGTCAGATCGATCCGAAAGTAGTGCCGCGAGGTCATGAACGTGACCAACGCCCAGATGGCGATGACCAGCAAGCTGTTGGCCACGACGGTCAGGACGATGCCCGATTGCCGCCGGGCGAACTCATGGCGCAATCGAAGGCGATTAAGGAACACCGGAACGCCGCCCACCACAATTCCGGCGACGGTGGACACGGTGTTGTAGCGCGTCCAGGCGCCCCAGGCGAACCGGGCGACGAGCGCTTCGCCGATCAAGCCCAGCCCGGCCACGATCAACGCGATCGACAGCCAGGGACGGGTCCAGGCCGTCGGGGCGTTTCCCGGGACCATGCCGAATTTCCAGCGCCGCGATTCGATGGCCCG
>JAPLSS010000481.1 GCA_026398515.1 Candidatus Sumerlaeota bacterium
AAACCATCTGGGCGCCTCTCCTCGAATCGAAATACGGCGCGCTGGCGGACCAGACGCCGGCGACGATCATGTGGGCGACGATCCGCCGCTACTATTCCACGCGCGGCAAAGGCGGCGGTCGCGAGACATTGGGATTCCTGACGGGCGGATTGCGAACCTTCTACGACGCGCTGACCAAGGCAATCGAGTCGAACGGCGGAGTCGTTCGTTGCCGCGAACCGGTCGTCGCCGTCGACGATTCCGAACCCGGCAAGGTCGTTGTGCGGACGCCCCTGGCGCGCTACGAGTTCGACCGCGTGATCAGCGCTCTGCCGACGGTTCTCCTGCGGAAGGCCGCGCCCGGCCTGCGCGGGATGTATGAGGGCGACGGGCGAGGCCCGCGGTTCCTGGGCGTCGTTTGCGTCGCGCTGGTCTTGCGCCGCCCTCTCAGCCCCTACTACATCACCAACCTCATTCAGCGCGGGTTCCCCTTCTGCGGCGTGATTGAAGTCTCCAACTTAACCGGGCTGGAGGAACTGAACGGCCGCCGCCTGGTCATGCTGCCGCGTTATGACGTGCCGGAGTCCCCCTGGTTCGAACGAGAGGCGGGCGAGATCGTCGAGGAATTCCTGGCGCGCCTGCGGCCGATCTGGCCGGACATCGGAGACAACCTGGTGCGCTGGTTCGTCCATCGCGATCGTCGGGTGCAGGCGCTGTGGATCGACGCCCCTCCCCCGCGCCCCGAGCCGCGCCGCACGCCCGACGGCAGGGTCTGGAGCGTAAACGCCGAACTGGCCGGGCGCGACACGCTCAACAACAACGCCATCGTGCGCGCGGCGAACGACGCAGCGAAGGCGTTCCTGAAATCCTGACCGTCCCTTCTGTGCCCGGCTCCTCGGGCATCTTGTCTGGACGAGACGAGCGCCAGCGAGTCGAGTCCATACACGGCATATTGCAGAGGGTGTAATCATGTGCTTCAATCCAATGGTTGGATCCGTCCCATGCCCAAACCGACCGCCAGCCTCTCCCTCGACCTCGACAACCTCTGGTGTTACCTGAAGGTCCACGGCGACGCGCAGTGGCGCGACTATCCCACCTACCTGCCGCAGGCCGCGCCGGTCATCCTGGATTTCCTGCGCCGCCATGGACAGACCGTGACCGTCTTCGTCGTCGGACAGGACGCCGCGCGAGAAGTGAACCGTGAGGCGCTGCGCCGGTTCGCGGAGGCGGGCCACGAAATCGGCAATCATTCGATGAACCACGAGCCGTGGATGCAGACGGCGGCGGAAGAGGCCGTGGCCGCCGAGTTGGCCGAGGCGGAAGGCGCCATTCAACAGGCCGCCGGCCAAAAACCCGTCGGGTTTCGCGGCCCGGGCTATTGCCGCAGCGCAGCCATTTTGACCACGCTCAAGCGAATGAACTACGAGTACGACGCCTCGACGCTGCCGACGATCCTCGGCCCCCTGGCGCGGCTCTATTACTTCGCCACTTCGCGCATGAATTCAAAGGAGCGGGAAGAACGGAAGGAACTATTCGGGCGCTGGCGCGACGGCTTCATGCCGATTCGGCCGTATGAATGGGCGACCCCGGCGGGAGGGCTGCTGGAAATCCCCGTGTCGGTCATGCCGCTTCTGCGAACGCCGTTCCACCTGAGTTACATCGTCTGGCTGTCGCGTTTTTCCCCCGCCTTGGCGTTGGCGTATCTGCGAACGGCGTTCGCTCTGTGCCGGCTGGCCGGCGTCGGACCGTCGTTTCTCATCCATCCCCTGGATTTCCTCGGAAGAGAGGATGTGAAGGGGCTGGAGTTTTTCCCCGGCATGGATTTGCCGCGCGCGCGCAAGATGGAGTTGGCCGAGCGGTTCCTGGGCCTGTTTCGCGCGCGGTTCGACGTCGTGCCGCTGGCCGAGCACGCCCGGCGCC
>JAPLSS010000958.1 GCA_026398515.1 Candidatus Sumerlaeota bacterium
ATCGCCGTGACGATCATCAGTTCGATCAGGGTGAAGGCGCGGCGAGTAGGCCGCCCTTGCCGAGGGCGGCTGGGCGAGGCCTGGCCTTTCGCTGACAAAGAAGAACCGTTGCCTATGTATGGAGTCCCGCCTTCAGGCGGAATCATTCGAGCCAGCGCCAACTCGCAGAAAAGCCCTTCCGCCTGAAGGCGGGACTCCATACTTCTGGGCATGGAAAGCAGTCTCATGGCGCGGCCTCCGGCAAGGACTCGGCCGCGGGCGCCGCGCCGACCAAAATCAACGCGGCGAGTTGGACGGTCCGCCGGCTTTCGTTGTTGTCCAGCCGCACGGTGACGCGGGCTTCCCGCAGCGCGCCATTCGGCCCCGGTCGGATCTCCACTTCGGCCTGATCGGCGAACGGGTAAAGCGCCGCCAACTCCGGCTCGACGGGATGCCGCCCCAACTCCGGCAGCGTCGGGCGCGCGCGCAACAGGGCGAACTCGTTCTCCGCCAGCGCCAGGGCCTGCCGCCAATCCTCCTGCCGTTTGCGGGCCTGGCCGACCCCGCCGACGTTCCCCCCAATGCCAGCCGCCAGAATGGCGACGATGGCGATATCTATGAGCAGTTCGATCAACGTCGTGCCGGCCTGGCGGCGCGGAAGGCGAGGCAGCGGCTTCGGCTTCAGGTATTCGACCATTCGCCGATGGCGGGGGAAGAGGTAGCCGGCCAGGGGGAAGTACGCGAAATAAAGGAGCGCGACGATGGGCAACCGAAGTATCACAAAGAGGAGAAGCAGGTAATGGAGGAAGAGAGGGAAGAAACTGAGCCACGATCCGGGCATGGAGTAGATGAACAGCCCTGGAAACCAATAGAGGAGGAAAAGGACGGGGAGCAACCAGCCCGCCAGGATCCCCACTTCGTTGGCGGTCGCAGCGCCGATTCCCACGATGACCAGCAAGCCGAACGCCATGACCGCGAACGTCACTCGGCGGCCTGAGCGCGTGGACAAGCCGGGCCAACACCGCAAAAACAGACCATGCAGGAAGAAGAGGCCCAGGACGCCCCCCGCCGCGGCGACTTGAGCTTGGTCCAGTTCCCACTTGGCCGGTTGCGCCCATCCTACCAGCTTGAGGCAGGCTTGCTCCAAAAGCAAAAACGGAACCCCGACCCATCGGAGAGAAGGGGGCAGGTTGCCCATTAACACGAACAGGACCATGGCGCACGGGATAGCGAGCACGGCGATTACAATCCAGAACCCGCGCGAGAAGCCCAAGAAGCTAGGCGGCGGCGGTTGCTTCTTCATGGCCGATCTCCAAAGCAGGTCGCCTCGGCTCGAGGAGACTTGCCGTGCCCGATTCACACCCGAACGCGTGAAGCGCGTCCGGTCAATGGCGCTGCGATCGCCCTTCTCTCTCTTTCAGCATTCCGAGGAGTCGGTGCATCGCATACAGATACTGTGCGGGAAGCGCCACTCCGATGAAGATGATGGGAAGCCCACCCAAAGCGAGGATTAAACCCAACGTGTTCGTGTCCCCACGCTTCGTCTCCAGATGAACAAAAAAACCGATCATGAATAATGCGACCAGCACGCCGGCGAGATGCAAGAACGCCGTAGCGAAAACACGAAGTCCGGACTTGGCTGCCCGCTCGGACCATCCGACGGGGTCGTCCCACAAATGGTTTATACGTTTCACTCAATCTCTCCTCTTGGGAAAGTCGCCTCGGGCCGAGGCGACCTGCTTAATTCCCCCGCATCGAGGGCAGCCCGTCCAGCGCCCGCCATTCCGCCACGGAAATCCGTTGGTCCTTCAACAACGACAGCGCGGCGGGCCGTGCCGGGACTGCCATCTCCAGCGTGCGGGCGATCTCGCGAACCGGCTGGCGCGCCTGGAGCGCCGCGGCGGTTTCCGGGGTCGGGGCGATCCATTCGCCAACCGCCGTTCGCCCCAGTCGCCCGCTTCCGAGGCACTGGTCGCATCCGGCCGATTCGCCGACGACCCTCTCCGGCCACGCCGCCGCTTCCGGAATCCATTCCATCTCATCGGGCGAGATTGCGCGCGTCGATTTGCAGTGCGGACACAGGAGCCGCGCCAGTCGCAGGTTGAGCGCCCCGGCCACGGCGGAGGAGATCTCATACGGCGCCGAGCCCATTTGCTGCAGGCGCACGAGCGCTTCCGCGGCGGTCAGCGCGTGCATGGATGAAAGAAGCCGGTGCCCCGTCAGCGCCGCCTGCAACGCCGCCGTCGAGGTTTCGGGATCGCGGATCTCGCCGATCATGATCACCTCGGGGTCCTGGCGCAGGAGCGCGCGCAGGCCCGCGGCGAAGCCCAGTCCGCGCGCCGGATCGGCGGTGATCTGCGCGGCGAACGGAAGCGTCTGCTCGACCGGGTCTTCAATGGTCAGGATCGAAAGCGGGCGGCCCGCGCGCTCATTCAGATCATCGAGCAGCGCGTAAAGCGCCGTGCTCTTCCCGCATCCGCTCGGGCCGACTGCGAGCAGAAGTCCTTGCGGCCGGTCGGTGGCTTCGCGCAGCGCCGCGACGAGTTCGCCGGAGATTCCCAGTTCGCCGAGCCGCCGCAACCGTCCCCCGCCGGCCAGCAGCCGCACGACCGCCTTCTCCCCGCGCAACGTCGGCAGGATGGACAGTCGCGCCTCGCCGGCGGCGGATTGGCCGTTCAGCGAGAATCGGCCTTCCTGCGCCAATTCGCCCGCGTAATCCGAGCAGCGGCCCAGAACCTTCAGGCGCGCGACCATGCGTTCATGGACGGAGATCGAATAGCGCGCCACTTCGCGCAGGTCGCCGTCGATCCGCGCCCACAACGCCGCCTCGCCCTCGGAGGGGAAGAAGTGCAGGTCGGTGGCGCCGCGGTCGCGCGCCCACAGGATCGCCTCGGCCAGCCAGACGGGGGCGCGCTCGACGCTTTCGGGAGGGTGAAGACGGATTTCGGCCATGGAAGTCTCAGGAGCTCTCATTTCCTCTCGTGCTGAAGTAGGTCCTCCCTGCCGGGGTGGACTCGATGCTGCGAACCATAGCCCGCCTCGGCAAGGCCGGCCTACCCATTCCCGATCAACTTCGGAATGCTGAACAACGGCATATAGAACGAGACCAGCGTGAATGCGATGAACAGCCCGATGAGCAGCAGCATCACCGGCTCGAACACCTCGCGCAGGACGGTCAGGCCGTGCGACGTGCGCTGCGCGTAGAAGCGTCCCAGCGAGGTCAACGTCTCCGCCAATCGCCCCTGGTCCTCGGCCGAGGCGATCATCGCCGCCATGGTGGCGGGAAACAGCGGCTGGGTCGCGATCAGATCGCTCAGGCGTTCGCCGGACTGGAACCGGTAGTGGAGATCCTGAATCGCCAGGCGCACATAGGAATTCTCGGACGAGTCGGCGAGCAAGCCCAACGCCTCGGCCAGCGGCACGCGGTTCTCCAGCAGCAGCGCCAGGTTGTTGGCGAAACGCGCGGTCTCGGCGCGGCGCATCACCGGACCGACGAGCGGGAGCGACAACATCATCCGTCCGTAGCCGAACCCATTGACCCGCAATCCCATCGCCGCGCCCAGAGAGAATAGAATAGGAATGAGCAACACCAGCGCGAAGAAGGAAAGCGCCTGCAGGCCGGAGAACATGGTGACGAGCGCATTGGTCGACGCCGACAGCGTGGAGCCCAGTTGCGCATAGATGTCCGCGAACTTGGGCACGATCTTGTACATGACGAAACAGATATCGAGGAACAGGAGGATCAGGATCAGCGCCGGATAGATGGCGGCGCGGCGGAAGTACTCGTAGGTCTTGAGGCTCTCTTCGAGGCTGTCCGCCAGGTGCGTCATCACCCCGCCGAGCGCGCGTCCCTGTTCGCCCAGGCGCACGAGCCGGCGATAGGCCGCGGGGAAGACCGCGGGATGCTCTTCCATGGCCGCCGACAGCGCGACGCCGGATTCGACGCGGTCGGCCATGGCGCCGACGGCCCGCCTCACCGCCCCCTGTTCGCTCTCCACCACGAAGGCGCGCAGAATGACGGGCAGCGGCGCGCGGGCCTGCATCGCCCCGGCTAGGTGGCGGGTGAACAGCGCCAGGTCTTCCGTCTGCGCGGGCGTGCGAAAGAGGCTAGGCATCGGCATCTCCGTTTGTATGTAGTGACGCCTTTAGAGCGTGTTGGACATAACCGTCAGTTATTTCTAAAAGCGATTTGGATTTATTGCGCGAAGCGCTTTGGAGTGCGGCAGCTTGCTGCCGCTTTTCGCTGAAGCGACCTTCGCACTCCATCCAGCGTCGCGCAACGGTGCGACCTAAAGGTCGCACGACGAACCTTTGTTCATGGCATTCGCTGATAAATGGCTCCATAGGAAGTAGTCCCATTCGTCGGGTCATACGGCAGCAGCGACGCCTCGCCTTGTGGCGAAATCCGGGTCGCGGGCGGCCCTGGCTGCCCATCGGGGCCGACAGCCTGATCCGTCAGACTCGGCCCGGTTCCCCAAAGCAGGCCGGCCACATAGCCCTCCATGGAATAATCCGGGGCCAGAATCTTCAGCCCCGCCTCCGGGTTGACCTGGACTGCGTTGAAATAGCGATAGAACATCCGCCCGTAAGGTGGCTTCACGCCCAAGCCGTTCGCCTCGGGCAGTTGGAACACGTCGTACGGCAGGGCGGTCAGGTAGACGACAGGCGTGGTCAGAACAACCAAATCGCCCGGGCCGGCCGCGCCCGGCGTCTTGTTGGGCGGATAGGCGCGGTGGTCCGCCCGGTAGGCCTCCAGCGCCATCTTCAGGACCAGCAATTCCGATTTCGACCGCGAGACGGACGCCCGGATCTGCGCTTCGAGGAAATTCGGCACGGCGATGGCGGCGAGGATCGAAATGATCGTCAGCACCATCATCAACTCAAGATAAGTGAACCCGCGGCGACCAGACATGGCCCCGATCCTTTGCGGTGGATTGAACCCTCAAGGACCCTCGGACGATCTCCGCCGGCAAGCCGAGCTCGCGCCGCAAGGCCGCCGGGGCTCTCAGAATCTCGGCCGACGCGGCAACCCAGCCGATTCCTTCCACGGCCGTTACCGGCGTCGGCGCGTCCGCCGCCGCCACCGGAACGGGGGAGAGGCGCGAGGCCTGGCTCGCCGAAAACCCGCGCGAAGAGACGCGATCGAGCGCCTCGGTCAACGGCCGCCCCCACGCCGCGCCGAACCAGAGGAAAACCATCGCCGCCGCCGCCGCCGAGGCCGCCGTTTGCGGCGGAATGCGCCGGCGCCGCGCCGGCCGGACGACGGCGGGGATGCGCATGGGCATCCGCCGATGGATCTCCGCCAACACGCCTTCGAAATACAGCGGCGGCGGAGACGCTTCGGCGTTTTGCCCGATCGCGGCGCGCAGGGCCGAATGCGCCGCCAACCCCTCGGCGCACCGCCGGCAAGAGCGCGCATGGGCCAGCACGCGCGCCCGCGCCGCTTCGTCGAGGTCGCCGTCGACGGCCAGCGGGATCAACGACTGCATTTTCTCGCACGTGGCGCTCATCGCCCCGGCTCCCTCCGGAAATAGGTCCGTAGTCACCCCGTTGAGTGGCGTAGGCTTTCCAGCCTGCGCAGGCTTCCACTCCGGCTTTGGCGGCGCGCAGACTGGAAAGCCTGCGCCACTCAACGCGCCTCGATTCTCAGGCCTTTTCAGGCGCCGCGACGCGCCGTGAACTCTCGCCCCCGGCTTTCCGATCCTCTTCCGCGATGCGCGCGCGCAGGGCGCGGCACGCGAGCGAAAGGTGGCTCTTCGAACTGCCTTCCGTGCAGCCGAGGATCGCGGCGATCTCGCGATGCGGAAGGCCCTGGAAGTAGCGCAAGACAAAGACCGCCGCCTGCCGCTCCGGCAGACACGGGATGTGCGCCTCGATCTGCTCGAACAGGCGGTCGCGAACGAGCGTATGCGCCCTCTCAGCCTCGCGGCGCAGACTCTCGATGGCGATGACGCGGGCGGCTTCCAGCGTGGATACATCGAGCGAAACCGTCGCCCGCCGCCGCCGCAGCCGATCCAGCGCCCGGTTGACCGTCGACCGATACAGCCACGAGGACAGGGCCGCGCCGCAACGGATGGTCGCCGCCTTCCTCGCCAACTCGACAAAGACTTCCTGCAGCGTGTCCTCGGCGTCTTCCCAGTTGGCCGTCAGGCGATAGGCGGTGGCGTGCACGCGCGCGGCGTAGCGTCGAAAGAGCGCGTCGAAGGCCGAGCCATCCCCCCGCAGGTAGGAGTGCAGCAGCAGTTGGTCGGACAGTTCGCTCATACGCGGGACTCCCTGGCGCCGCCGGGCGAACCGCCGCGGCGCTGGGTCTTCGCTATGTACGACGCGCAACCGGGAAAAAGGTCAAAGGGAAAATCGCCTGGGCTGAGGAAAGCAACGGCAGTTGACGAGACGAGCGCAAGCAACCTGTAGTGAGCTTGCCCGTGGTGAGCCTGTCCCGACCTCTACGAGCCGATCCGTGACTACCTCGAGGCGCAGGGCTACACGGTCCGCTCCGAGGTCCATCATTGCGACCTGACCGCGTCCAAGGGCGACGACCTCATCGTCATCGAACTCAAGCGCCGGTTCGGCGTCGACCTCCTGATCCAGGCCGCCGCCCGCCAGCGGATCACCGATTCCGTCTATGTGGCGTTTCCCAAGCCGGCGATCGACGGGCGCGGCCGCCATTGGCGCGGCGTCCAGCGGTTGATCCGCCAGCTGGAACTGGGGCTGATCCTCGTCGAGTTCGAGAAGGGGAGCGCCCCCCGGGTGCGCGTCGTCTTCCACCCGTTGCCGTATCGGCGCCGGAAGCGTTCGCAAGCGCGGCGCGCCGTGATCCAGGAAATCGCCGCGCGCTCCGGCGATTACAACCGCGCGGGAAGCCACGGCGCGAAGCTCATGACCGCGTATCGCGAGAACGCGTTCCTCATCGCCTGCTGCCTGGATCGGTTCGGCCCCTTGGAGCCGCGGCAATTGCGGGCGATGGGCGCGGGCGCCAAGACGCTTTCCATCCTCTACGACAATGTCTACGGCTGGTTCGAGCGCGTCGACCGAGGCGTCTATGAACTCAGCGCGCAAGGCCGCGCGGAAGTCCGCGCGCTGTCCGAACTGACCGAGCGCGTTCTCGCGCGCATCGGCATAAAAACCGCTGAGTCAGACAAAAGGACGCTTTGAGAGAGGCATTCGAAATTCACCACAAAGGCACAAAGATACAAGGGGAAGCATTCCGTGCGGTTCCTTTGTGCCTTCGTGCCTTTGTGGTGAAACTCAGGAGCAATGCCGCGTCTTCTGGATCACCAGTTCCTGCAGGTCGCGATCCAGGGAGACAAACTGAGTGGAGAAGCCGAAGACCCGCACCATGAGATGGCCGAATTGCTCCGGGTTCGCCTGCGCCTGGCGCAGCTGCTCTTCGTCGAGGATGTTCAATCCGATCTCCACGCCGCCTTTCCGGAAGAACGTTCGCAGAAGGTCGAGAAGTTTCCCGAGCGCCTCTTCGCCCCGAGCGATGCTGGGATGCAGATCGATAATGTACGAAACCCCGCCGGGCGCCTTGGAGAAATCGATGCGCGCCACGCTGTTCAGTTCGGCGGTGATGCCCGAGCGCGCCCGGCCCGGCGAGGGCTGAACGCTCTGGCCGAGAGCCGCGCGCGCCTTGCGGCCATTGGGCAGCGCGCCGGTCTTTAGCCCCAGGCCGTAGAGCGATTGCGACGTGGTGCCGAACAGGAGCGGCAGGTGGCGATGGCCCTCGGGCGTGGGGACTTTGGCGACCTCATCGCAATAGAACGCGGCTTCCTCAGCGGCGATTTGATCGACATACGGATCGTCGTTGCCGTACTTGGGCGCGGCGCTCAGCAGCATCTGCCGCAGCGCCTCATGGCCCTCAAAGTCGGCGGCGAGCGCCTGGCGAAGTTCGTCGAGCGAGACTCTCTTCTCCTCGTAGACCAAGCGGCGAATAGCGGCCAGCGAATCGGCCACGTCGGCCACGCCCTCGAGGTTGACGCCGGACGGGCTGTACGTCGCGCCGCCGTTCACCACGTCGCGGCCCGATTCGAGACACCCCACGGTGAACGCGCTCAACACCGGCAG
>JAPLSS010000982.1 GCA_026398515.1 Candidatus Sumerlaeota bacterium
CGATGACCTCCACGAGTTGCGAACGATGCTGGGCGGGGACGTGTTGAACGTCGGTTCGGGCCGCGCCGCGGCGCCTGACTTGCCCGGCCTGGGGATCGCGCTCGATGATCGAGTTCTTGAGGAGTTCAGCGAGTCCGATCATCTTCCGGGTGTGCAGGACACCGTGTTCAAGTTCTCGCCGCGAGACGATTGACCGGATGCGCGCCATGGGACCCTTTCTCTCCGAGATCAACACGGTCGCCGAGTTGGACGAGTTCCTCAGCCGTCCCGACGAGGCCCTGCTCGCCTTCATGCAGCACCTCGACGGTGACGTGATGATCCTCGGTGCGAGCGGCAAGATGGGGCCGACTCTGGCGCGCATGGCCAAACGCGCCATGGACGCGACCGGCAAACGCGGCGCGGTGATCGCCGTCGCCCGCTCGCCGTTGCCTGAACTCGACGCGCAAGGCATCCAAACGATTCGCTGCGATCTGCTCGACCCGAAGGCGGCGCGCCATCTGCCGCGCGCGGAGAACGTTGTCTTCATGGCCGGGCGCAAGTTCGGCTCCACGGGGAACGAGCCGTTGACGTGGGCGGCGAATGCGATCGTTCCCTATCACGTCGCCTCCACCTTTGTCGACTCGCGGATCGCGGTGTTTTCGACGGGCTGCGTCTATCCTCTGATGCACGTGTCCACCGGCGGCGCCCCCGAGGAAACGCCGGTCGGACCCGTTGGCGAATACTCCATGTCGTGCCTGGCGCGGGAGCGGATGTTCGACTACTTCAGCGGGACGCATGGAGAGCGCGTCGTTCATATCCGTCTGAATTACGCCGTGGAACTCCGCTATGGCGTGCTCGTCGACATGGCGTTGAAGGTGTGGAACGGGCAGGAGATCGACCTGACGACCGGATACGCCAACGTGATTTGGCAGGGCGACGCCTGCGGATGGGCGCTTCGGGCGTTGGAGTTGGCGAGCAGTCCGCCGCGGATCCTGAATGTCACGGGTCCAGGGATACTATCCATTCGGGAAATAGCGCGGGAATTCGGGCGGCGCTTCGGCAAGGAGCCGCGTTTTGTAAGAGAGGAAAATGGCTATGCTTACCTCAACAATAGCAGCCTAGCGATTCGGATCTTTGGGCCTCCGTCGGTTTCGGCCGAACAGATGATTGAGTGGATATCTCACTGGGTGCGCCGGGGCGGAGAGACTTTGGGCAAGCCGACTCACTACGAAACACAGGATGGGCGGTTTTGATGTTCGATCTATGAGAAACTTTCTACTATGATTGACCCACACGTGAAACAAGTTCTCGGCACAGGCGTCGTCATCCCCGCGCATCCGTTGGCGCTGACGGCGGAGCGGAAACTCGATGAACGCCGGCAACGAGCATTGAGCCGCTATTACATAGATGCCGGCGCGGGCGGCCTGGCCATCGGTGTCCACACGACCCAGTTCGCGATTCGCGATCCGGCGATTGGTTTGCTCCGCCCGGTGTTGGAGTTGGCGCGCGAGGAGATGGACCGCGCGGACGAACGACGGCGCGAGCCGCTCATTCGCATCGCGGGCGTCTGCGGCCGAACGCCGCAAGCGACGGTCGAAGCGGCGCTGGCTCGAGAGCTGGGGCATCATGCCGGATTGCTGAGCCTGGCGGCGATGAAGAAAGACGGCCTTGACGAATTGATCGCCCACTGCCGCGCCGTGGCCGAGATCATTCCGCTCGTCGGATTCTACCTGCAACCGGCGGTGGGCGGGCGGATATTGCCGTATGCGTTCTGGCGCCGCTTCGCCGAAATCGAGAATGTCGTCGCGATCAAGATCGCTTGTTTCAACCGCTATCAAACCATAGATGTCATTCGCGCGATCGCGGAATCCGGCCGCGACGACATCGCGCTGTACACGGGCAACGACGACAACATCATCCTTGACTTGCTGACGCCGTATCGTTTCCGGCTGGATGGTCACATTATGGAGCGCCGGCTCGTCGGCGGACTGCTTGGGCACTGGGCGGTGTGGACCCGACGCGCGGTGGAACAACTGAATGACTGCCATCGCGTCACGGAGTCGGGCGAGGCGATTCCGGGAGGGATGTTGCGACTCGCCGCCGAGGTCACCGACGCCAACGCGGCGTTCTTCGACGCGGCGAACGGGTTCGCAGGCTGCATCGCCGGCATTCACGAGGTGTTGCGGCGCCAGGGATTGCTGGCAGGGATCTGGTGTCTCAGTCCAAAGGAGACGCTCGGCCCGGGACAGATGGACGAAATTGAGCGGGTCCTTCGCGCGTATCCCCATTTGAATGATGACGGATATGTGGCCGAGAATCGCGACCGCTGGCTCAAGTAAATCCGTCCTGCCGGGATGGACTTCAGTCGCCCCCGGCACGAGCGACTTACTCCAGCGCCTGCTCCGTCCTCGCGATGATATTGTCCTGAATCTCGCGCGAGAGAAGGGTGAACGGGGCGCTGAACCCGCCGACGCGCACGAGCAAGTCTCGATGCTTCTCCGGCTCCGCTCTGGCCGCCAACAGCGTGGCGCGGTCCACCACGCTGATATGGACGCCCATCCCGCCGCGCCGGAAAAACGTGGCGATCAGGGCGGCCAGATTATGCAACCCCTCGCGGCCGGCCAGCGCGGCGGCGGGGAATTTCAGATGCGTGAGCGCCCCTCCGGCCTGACGGACCCAATTCAGCTTGGCCACGGAGTTCAGGGTTGCGGTGGGCCCGTTGCGATCCGCGCCCGCCGTCGGGCCGAGGCTGACGGAAAGCGCTTCGCCCGCGCGCCGTCCGTCCGGGGTCGCGCCGGTTTGTTTTCCCGCCAGCCAAGCGGTCGATCCCCCGGAGCCGGTTACGAACACGCCGCCGCGGAAATCCGGTTCGCCGATCTCTTCGATCACGTCGCAGCTCATGTCCGCGAGCTGGCGGGCAAGCTCATCGATTGTATCCTCATCATTTCCGAACTTAGGGACCTGATTGAGCAGCCACTGCCGCAATGCTTCGTGGCCATCGAAATTGTCCAATAATGCCTGTCGGAATTCGCCCAAACTAAGTATCTTATCTTCAAACACGGCCTTGCGAATGGCCAGCAGCGAGTCGGCCGCGGTGATGGTCCCCGCCTCCGTCATGCTGGTGATGTTGTAGCGTGCGCCGCCGCGGGTTAGATCCAGTCCACGTTCCAAGCAACCATCAAACAGGAGAGACACAAAGGGATGGGGGGTGAATTTTGCGTTGGCTTCGTCGGCGGCTTTAGATCGCGCGATGGTCTCGTGCGTGGCCCGGCTCAATTCGGCGCGATACGCTTGCAGGAGCTCGTCGAAAGTCTGGAAATCATGACCGTTCACTTGGGCGGCATTGGAAGAACGATGGCTATAAGGGTCATGTCCGTTGAAAAGCGCACGCAACAGACATTTGGACTGCTCGACCTTTTGCCCGCGGATCACGCCGAACAACTTCCCGGGGACGGCGAGTTCCTCGCAGCCTGCGATGGCGTAATCGCGCGCGTCGTCCCAGGAAACGCCGGCCCGGTGGAGAGAGCCGACGATGATGCGATCGTTGAACAGCGCCGGCAGCCCGAGGCCCGAGCGGATCATCTCGCAGGCCTTCTCAAGCAAAGCGGGAGGACACCCCTCATGCCAGCGAAGCGACAGGCTGGGCTGATGCGTCCGCAACTGCTCCGTGGTTTCCAGGCACAGCCAAGTCAGCTCATTCGTGGCGTCGGCGCCGTCTGAATCGACCCCGCCAACGATCAGGTTTTGGTAATTGATGAAATCCACGGCGATGCGGACTTCATTGAACTTGACCCAC
>JAPLSS010000447.1 GCA_026398515.1 Candidatus Sumerlaeota bacterium
CCGGCGGGCGGCTCGATGTCCAGCGTCGTGGTATGTTTTCCTTTCCTGTCGTAGTTTATTTTGCATGGACTGAGCGAGTTGTCATGAACCGGCTGTGGCGTTTGTCCACGGCCAGCAGGCGCGCCACCAGCTTTCGAGCCACGGCCAGGGTGGCGCGATTGCGGTTGCCGCGCTCCTGTTCGCGCTCGGCGTGGTTGTTGTCGCAGGGGACGTCGGGGTTGTCAAGAAAGGTGAAGAGGGCGGAGCGATAGTGGATCAACCGTTTGAGAAGGCGCTGGGCATCGGGGTCGGCGTACTGAGCGGCCACCAGGGATTCGTAGCGCTCCTGGATGCGCCGGCGTTTGGAGAGGCAATCGGGAGCTTGGCGATCGGCGGCGCACGCGCCGCCTGCTCGATCGGCGCGGCGCCCCAGGCGGATGGCCTCCTTCAACAGCCGCTTCAGCGTGGAGGGAGCCCTGAGCCACGATCGCTTGGCTACTTCAATGGCCTCCCGCTCGGCCAACCGCGCCTGCGCTCTTTCCGTCCAGCGTCAAGGGCCCTGTGAAAGATGATGAAGCGGGAAATGTCCGCTTCCGTAGCGTTTTAGAGTCTGTCGCCGTCATTAACGATATTGAGTAACAGAAGACCGGCGAGAATTGATCAAATGCATGGCAACGAGGAGCATTGGACGGTCTTGCATCAGCGCGGCGCAACCTCTACTCCACGCGCTGGTCCGGGTCTTCGTATTGTTCAGAAACGAACGCGTCGATCGGAGAAACACCGAAGGCCTCCGTTTGTCTTCGCTCCTTCGCGCTGCGCGCACGGAAATAGGATAAGCGCTGTATGGGGAGGCGCTGAGCAAGAGCGGTCAAGGATCAGAGGGGTCGATCGCTCTCAGCCCTGCGGAGCTTGGAGATGGCCCGCCGTCAGAGGGCGCTGAGCCGGTTACGCGACAAGGCCACCGAAGGCGCCAAGCCTCTGGCCCGGCTGTGGTGGGTGGTCGGGCAGGCCGGGAACGGCCCTTTCACTGGTTCGTGAATCGGCCCAAAGCTTCCAGCCAATAGCCCGTTTTCCGCTGCAGCAGGAGGAACCCGCACGGGATCGATTCTTGCTTTGTTCGACAGCGGGAAAGTTGGTCTTTATCTTCGACGCGGAGACCCCGCGGAATTTTGGCTTTCATCTCGAAAAGGCGCTCTGACCAGGAGAGGCATGCGGAGCCCAGAATGAGAAATGAGTCGCTGATCGCGGCGCCCTCCAAAGAGCAGGTTTCTTGCGAGATGGACGGCGACACCATCATTCTTGAATTGAGAGAGGGCGGATACTTCGAGCTTAACGAGATCGGGACATCCATTTGGAATGTCATCCAGAAGCGTCCATCGATCCAGAGGATTGTTGCTGCCATGCTCGACGAGTACGACGTAACGGGGAGCCAATTCCGGGCGGATCTGGAGGAACTGCTCGACGAGTTGGTGGGCAATGGCTTGGTGGAGATCCGGGACGCGGAGGCCGAGCCATCCACCTGAAAACGAACCTTATCACCTTCTGCCCACGAGCACGTGGAGTCCCTATTCGGTCCTTGCCAGGGAGTATCTGACAGGCTGTTGAGGCAGACGCCCCAGAAAAAGTCTAAGAGGAGAGAACCAGATGGACGGAATGAAGAAAGTGTATACGAAACCTCTGTTGTTGTCATGCGGGAAGATTAGGGATTTCGAGATGGCTTCTGCCAATTCTGATTGCTGGCACCGGCACTGGCACCGGCACTGGCATCCGCCCTGCCCGCCCCCCACGCCTGTCCCTTCTGGCTCTTGAGTCATGTAGCGCCGCCTAGCGGCGAGAATAACAGGCGTGGTGATCGCGAAGGCAGAGAAAAGGATGTGGGATTTCGGCGGGATTGTGGGCGCTGAGTTGACAGAGCGCGTCGCTAACGCCCGCGGCTCCTCTTTCCGAGACTTGGCCCCTGAACTGCTCCGCCGTGGATTTCGCCGGAGCGGAGGGCAATGGAAGCGCGTTGCATCGGCGAGCATGCTGCCCTTGCTCGCGCCGGGCGACTGGATCTGGGTCGCTCCGCTAACGTTCGGGGATGTTCGGCGTGGCAGAATTGTGGTGCTTCTCCGAGACGACATACTCGTCGTGCATCGAATCCTCGCCATCGACCGCAAGAGCAACATCCTCTGGGAGAAAGGCGACTCCGGCTGCTTGGCCTGCCCGGCGAGGATTTCGGATGTTGTCGGTCGAGTAGTCCGGATCCGAAAAGGCCATGCGATCCTTGACCTGGCCTCCATGAGATGGCGGCTTGTGAATGCCGTTCTCACGACTTACTCTCGGTTCCATTGGCTCTGGCACGCCCGAGTTCATCCTGCCTTGAGTCAGGCCAAGAGCCGTCTCCCCCTTCAGCTTCGGATTCTGATCACGAGATGCTGGCGGCTTTCTCGACGCATCTGCTATCGGGCCGCAGTCTCACCCGCAATCCATCTTCTGTCGGGGCAGATGCCGCGGAAGCGCCGGATGGAGCGCGATTCGTCGCATACCCGCTTCAGCCTTCCCCCAAGCAGAGTCAGATAGCCAGGTCGCGTTTGGCCAGTCGGACGGCTCGTCGAATACCGCCTTCGGGTGACCCGATTCCTTCTCCAGACTTCGGCGTGGCGCAGCAGCGCGCGCCTGGCTGATAACGGAGCGGCTTGATCTCAGACACGCCTGCCAATTCGGCGCTGTCGAGGGAAGGCGCGCCCCAGCGGTCACATGCGCGAAAGCAGAATAGCCAGAAGCCTCTGCGTCACGGGTCAACACCCGAAGCCAGATGGCCTGATAGTTGCTGATTTTGCGTGAAGAGAATATTCTCGGGCCTTTATCCGGCAAACACTGTTATGTCGGTTCTCTCGATCAAGGCGATCCCGTGGGAACGATAGGAAAAAGAGAGATGGATCCGTATCCGAAGCAGCATGGCGGGACGACAGCCGTCGCGAGGGAGTCTGACGCCACCTCGTTCCTTCGTTTGGGGGCGTTGATGCTTCGTGAGGCGAGAGAGAAACTGGCCATGAATCGGAATGCGCGCGACCGCGTCGCAGTGATTATTGATGAAGTCCAACGGCTCACCAATGAGGTGGATCCTTGTAGCGGGGACCGTTTCTGACTACCATTGAACGCCGTCCGGAGGATGGGAGACGCTTATATATCGCGGCATAAATAATGCAACAACGCCACCTCATGAAAGTCCCGTCAGTATTGGCAATTCTGCGAGGGTGGCGTCGCATTATTTATGCCGCGATCGGTAGTGGGCGGGAGAACCAGCCCGATGCTCAAGCGAGACGACGGCCGATGTTTCTGTGGTGGTAGGCGCCGCGCCTCGCGGCATCCAGGTGTTCTCCTTGCGGCGGCGAAACCGAAGAGACCGTGCGGAGTTCCAGCCTCTTGAATTCGCCGTTTCCGCCTAAGGAATGCCGGGCTGCTTGACCCGTGAATCGGCATTTCGGAGCACTCTTTCAAGGTCAACGTCGACCTGCGAGAACCTTGGACAGCGACCGATGCGGCTTCCTGGGCGCCTTCCGCACAAGCATCCTTCGGCGATCCAGCGCTCGGCCGCGCGGATGTCAACTCCGTATCCGCCTTTTCAGCTAAGACCCGCTCAAGCGCCATGTCATGCAATAATGCTTGACGAGTTGTATGCGTAGGCATACGTGTAGGAGTTGGCCAGCGCCTCATGGAATCCCATGTCAGTAGAACCGGGTTTCGGACAAAGAGGGGCGCGGTGATTGTCTCGCCGAATCCCGCTTGATGCGAGTCGCTGAACTGTTTCAGGGATAGGGCAAAAACTTAGCGCTGGACGAAAGGGGAAGACGGGCGATGGGAGAGGTGTATCGCGAGCTGCCCGGGGTGTTTATTCATCCGCATGCCTTGGTCGAGACACAGGACATCGGCGAGAATACGCGGATCTGGGCCTTTGCCCACGTGTTGAGAGGCTGCGTCATCGGAAGTGAATGCAATATCGGCGACCATGCGTTCCTCGAGGGCGGCGTTCGCCTGGGGAATCGGGTGACGGTAAAGAACGGGGTTGCATTGTGGGAAGGGGTGACGTGCGAGGACGACGTGTTCCTTGGTCCGAATGTGGCGCTCACGAATGACCTCTATCCGCGCAGCCGCGCAACGGAGTGGGAGTGCACGCCGACGCTGCTGCGGAAAGGCTGCAGCATCGGGGCCAACGCGACCATCCTGGCCGGGGTGACTATCGGGCGCTATGCGCTGGTGGGATTGGGCGCGGTGGTCACTCGGGACGTGCCGGACTATGGCCTGGCATACGGCAGTCCGGCACGGCTGCGAGGCTTCGTGGGGCGAAAAGGCCGGCCGCTCAAGATCGACGGGGAAATCGGGGTGTGTCCGGTTTCGGGGGAGCGCTATCGGATCGAGGGGACGCTGTGTAAGCCGATAGACGGAGGCGGCGGACTGCGATAGAGTCTGGATGCATGATGCCGATGGGCGCGGATTTCCCGGGTTGGCTCGAGTTTCGCCGCATTGTGCGTCATTCCATCGCTTTGGGCTTTCGAGAAGTGAAGTCTGCGTATCCGCATGCCGGTTCGACGCTCTCCGGCGTTCTGGCTCGAATCAAGCACATGATGCGGGCCGTTGGCTGGCGTCCCGAGATCGGCGACCCAACGCTCACCGGGTGGGTCGTCACTGTCTGCTATCTGGCGACTGCAGTTGTCTGCGCACGACTGGCTTGGACGGGCTGGAAGCGCAGACTCCTGCCGGCGCGGTCCATACTGTTCTGGGTGATGGTCTCCGGTTTTCTCCTCTTTCTCGGGATCAATAAACAACTCGATCTTCAAACGGCTCTGACCCTTGCGGGAAGACGTATCGCCCTTCGGGATGGCTGGTACGGCGAGAGGCGCATCGTTGAAAACGGGTTCGTCGCCGCCTTGGCGGTAGGGGAAGCGTGCGGATTGGCGGCCTTCCTTTGGCTCTTCCGCAGGTTGTGGCGGGAGATCTGTCACGCGGTTCTGGGAGTGGCGATTCTCTTTCTCTTCATCCTCCTTCGCGCCGATGGCTGGGAGCCCTCCCAATCCTTGGCACCCGTCATCGAACGGGGCCACCGCTTGGGCTGGATTCTCGAACTGACCGGCATTGCCTTGATCGCCTACTCGGCCGTCAAAGCGACGATGCGCATGCGCCGCGAATACGTGGCGCCTGCGTGCGAATCTCAAACGGCTCCGTGAACCGATCCGTGCGTGGCGCCTTCTTCTGACTTCCCGCCCTCCAATCGTCCATTTGGAATGACTCTCGGCCGCTCTGCTTGCTCCGGCGTCCGAGTCGTGGGTAGTGCGAGCTCATCACTTGCATCTCGACAGGCTTTGGGACATCGGCCGCCCGGGCGAGCCCCGGTCAGCCACACAACCCTCCTCTTCCGCCTCCGGGGCGTCGCTTATTGTGGCGCAGGAACAATAAAGGCAGGAGCAACGCGGAGATCAATACTGGAGCAGGCTCCCTTGGCGTTGCGCGATGTAAATGGCCTTCTTGAAGCAGAACAGACTCAGGGGAAGCGCCACGCTCGCAAACAGGGCCAGAACGCCCAGTTGAGGAAGGAGAACGGACATCGGCAGGCCTTTGAGAAGGATGCCGCGCAGACCATCGAGGCCCCATGTGAGGGGGAGGGCATAGGAGATTTTCTGTAGCCAGTGGGGGAAGATGCTAACGGGGAAAACCGTGCCTCCCAGCAATGTCGAAATAGTGCCAACGAAGAAGTTCATGGGATTGCCACGCTTGAAAACCATGATGAAACTGGCCGAAATCACGCCGAGACAGGCGTAAACAAGGGTCGTTAGAATCAGGAATACCGCGGCTCCGATGGGGTTTCCCTTGAACTCGATGTGGTATATGAGGCCGGCGGCAACCAGGAAGATCGCGGCGTTGAGAAGGGCCCAACAGAAATCCCACGCGGAAGAGGCTATGACGAGAACGGGAATTCGGACCGGGGCCATGAGCACGGATTCCAGGGTCCCCATGACCTGCTCGGAACGAATCGCCGCGGCGAAACTCTGGTACCCGGTCATGAAGTAATTCATCAGCGCCATGCCAATCGCGACGAAGGGAAGATACCCCCCATACTCCTGCACGGCAGGATTGGACCCAATCAACTTTGCTGGAAAATAGAGCATGGCAACCATGAGCAGAATCGAGGCTATCTTGAAACAGAAGTCCATGCGATAGCTCACGGCCATGGCCGCGTCTCGAACGAAAAACGCCCAGACAGTTCTCAATGATTCACGCACCGCGCTGTTCCTGTCCTTCGATTTGTTCGATGAGATTCTGCAGCCGGAAGCGCTGGGTGTTGCAGGAAATCACCTCGCTGCCGTGTTCAACGAGCGCCTTGAGAACGAGATGGAGCCGGGCATCATCGGCTTCGCGATCGAACTGGAGAAGAAGTTGATCGTCGCCAAAGTTGCTCCACTCCAGCGAGGGCACATTGCGGAGGGAATCGACCAATCCGTTTTGGATTGACGGCCTCCGAGCGTGGATGGCAATTCGCTCCCGACCTGGCCCCATGGAACGGAGTTCGTCCATCTTGACGCATGTCTTCAGCGTGTTCCGGCTGAGAACTGCGACGCGGGCGCAGAGCCGCTCGATTTCATCGAGGTTATGAGTTGTGATCAGAACGGTCTTGCGGCGGTCCGCGTTTGTGAACTCGGAGATGACGCGGCGGAAATCCTCGGCAGCGATCGGGTCAAGGCTCCGCGTCGGTTCATCCAGGAGCAGGAGCGGGGGATCAGTCAAAAGGGCGCGAACCAGGGCAAGACGCTGCTTGTTTCCCGTCGAATACTCTTGAAACCGTCGGTCGCGGAGTTCGCTGAGGTGGAAGACATCAAGCAAATGAGCGATTCGGAGTCGCGCCTGATTCTGGGACATCCCATTCAGGCGCGCGAAGAACATCAGGTTCTGCAGGCCGGTGAGCCGCCAGTAGAAGCTGCGTTCGTCCGACGTGACCAGCCCAATCCGCTGCCTCACGCTCCGGTTGTGGGCGTTCGAATCGAACCCGAAGACGCGAACCACCCCGCGTGTCGGCTGGACAAGGCCGGCGATCGACTTGATCAACGTGGTCTTTCCCTGGCCATTCCGTCCGACGAGGCCGAAGATCTCTCCTTCGTGAATGGTCAGAGTCACGTCGCGCAGAGCCGTGACTTCGGCTGGTTTGCGCAATTTCAGGAGCCGCCGCAACCGCGCGAAGGGTCGGAAAAAAGTCTTCGTCAGGTTTTCGATTTCGACAACTGGACGGGCCATTCCGTTCACCTTCGAAATCCGGACGGACAAGGGTTTGCAGAGCGCGGGATTGGCCGGCCGGCTCGCCTCAATCGCGGGAGTCAGCCTTTGGGATTCCCACACAGTCTTGAGAGGCCAGCCAGGTCAGAGAAGGCTCCTGTGAATCCGCGTATGCCATCTCTTGATCAGCCCGAAGGGTCGAATGAAGCAATGCAAAAAAGCCAGGGAGGGAGGCACTGGAACGGCGATCCGATCCATGAACTCCGGAACCATCAGGACACGAATGTACCGGCCCAGATCGCCCAGCCAAACGAAGGCGCCCCTGTTCCCCCCGAGAGAGCACTGTGCCCTTCCAAGGAGTTGCCTCCACTCGCGGAAGCCTGGAAGGCCATGATCAACCCGAAACAGGCGGCCTTGGATCAAGCCAGTGGCATCACGCACCAACGGGCTGCGCCCAATCCGCTCGACGATGCGTTGGGGAACCGGCGCGTCTAACAGCAGCTTGGCCAACCAGAGTCCTTCGAGGAGGAACCGTTCCCGCCGGGTTCCCCCCGCCTGGCTCGTGATGCGATCCCAGTCCAGATTGCTATGGCGAACCATGATCCTCGAGATATCACAGATCAACCGCAAGCAAGACCAGCGATCTTTCTCCCCACTATGCACGGAGAGCAGGAGCAACAAGTCCTCTGGAGGCAGAGTCCGAACCGTTGTACCAGCGATTTCCTGCGTGATCGAGTGGTCCCAGATCCGCTCTACGTCGAAAGCAAAGGGGTATCGACGAGGCAGGATGCCCCAATGAATCTCGACAAGAAGTCGTCCGTCTTTCCGGATAAAATTGTATTCATAGTGTGAGGAGAGCCAAGCGGCTTCCTCGGCAGGGCTCATCGCCTTTTTCGGGGTATAGTGAAGGTCAAGAAGAAGTCTCTTGGCCTTCAGCACGTCGTCTCGATGAACGATAATGTCGAGGTCGCTGGACCAACGATGTCCCGGGTTGTCATAGAGAGAGAAGGCGAGCAGAGGCCCCTTGTAAGGCATTGCGGGGATCCCGTTGCTCTCGAACAGCTTCAGGAGCCCGAGCAATTCCCGGATCAGGTCGAGGTTGAGTCTTGCGGTGAAATGGAAGGCCGAACGAAGTCGACCTAGAAAGGGCTCAGGCACTCTATCCAGACAGGCCCTCTGCAGATGCCAGTAAAGCAGACCCCCAACGTTGTTGCCGTTGATAGCGATCTCCGTGAGGTAGTCCCAATCCAATTCTTGTCCAGCCAGATCCCGGATTCGCGCCAGTCGTTCCGGCTCTGGCCGGCAGCTGGCGGCGGTAAGAAGCAATTCCACTTCGGGGCGGAAGGAGGGGCGAGAGTCACTATTGCGAGACATTGGCGAAATGCTCCTCGAGATGCTCCTCTACTAGGCAAGCGGCCGCGGAAAGCCGATGAAGATCGCAGGGACGATTGAGGCGGCTCGCCCGGACGCGTCCGGCCAGATCGGCCGCTTGGCGAAAGAAGTCTGGAAGACTGATCGCGCGAAGCAATGGCAGGCCTAACTGCATCCCATAGGAATGGCGCATGAATTCCGTCAAAGCCTCCTTGCGAGAGAGGCTCGTCAGCTCAAGGGCGTCTCCCTGCTCCAATACACAAACATGTTGAAGGGGGACCGGAGTGTATGTGAAGCCGGACTCAGCGGATTGGGCCCTCTTCTCCAGCCCCGCGTAGACCCGAGGGCAGGAGTCAGGATCGCTTCCCAAAGCGTGCATCGCATCGGGCCAGAGCTTGATCTGGGGGTACGCCGGCTGCACGTGGGGCTTCCCGGTTTCGTCAAACTGGACAGGCACGACGTCGTCTGAAAGAAGCGCGTGGCCCCGGTTGCACATGGCGGCGGCCATGGTCGACTTGCCGCTTCCTTTCCAACCGATGAATGCAACCGCCTTCCCCCGCACATCCACGCAACTCCCGTGCAGCACCATCTGACCCCGTTGTCGAAGAAGGACGCCCATGGCGGCTCCTAGAATGAACACCCGAAGCACGCGTTCTTCGACGTCTCCGGCGGGGCAGACCAGGATTTCATTTCCATTGCGGATCAGAAACGTCCCTATTCTGGGCCAGGAAAGGAGCGTTCCCCCCTCGACCGCCTCAACATACGGAGCCGTCTCTCCTGTTCCAGGCGAAAACGGAGCCAGATCCGTGAGACGGATCAACACCGCCGGCGGCTTATGTCCGTCGGACACCAGCTCCGGGAGCGGCAGCGCTGACTGAATGCTCAAGCCGAAAGCTTGATAGTTGAAAACCTGCATAGTGATAAATCCCCGGCTCACCGCCCCGCAGCCCGCACAGAGGCCCCTTGAGGCGCTGGCATGAGATCAACCAGAGGGTGGATGATTATGATCCATCATATTCCGTCGCCATGGCCGATTCCTGGGCCCCAGCGGCGCCTGCCACGCGGATGATGGCGGTGGCAGACGGGACAGAAGAAAATCTCCCCCCTGTGGCCCAATGTGAGATCTTCCACGCTGCCAAGCGTCTTCCCATCCGGACGCAAATACGCTTTCTTCAAAAGGCGCTCCGAATCGCCAGTAACGGATTGGTCGCTCACAGACACGGCCTCCATGCCGAAGAACAGAAGGTTTCCCAAATCCCCCAATTCGATTGCACTTGGGCCTTGCCGGGCGGCATCGCCCCCTCCGCCACGAGTGGCGCGCTAACCTGTTCTCGCCAGTTGCCCCTTTAGGCCCTTTTCCCGAAATCTTGCGCTTTTTGCGCAAGATTTCGAGAAAAAGCCGATCGTCCTTGGCTTTGGCTGCGCCAAGTTAAAGTGAAGCGCTGTTGTGGCCAAAGCCGCCAGCGATGGCGCTTACACGCATTCTCCCTTCAGCGGCGGAAGCGGCGTATATGTCGATGGGCTTGCCCGGCCTCCGATAACCACAACTCCCTGGCATTCCACCCAGGCATGGGCCTGGAACTTCCCGGCCGCGTCTCGCGAGACCCCGATGCGCAACTCGGCCGGAATGCGGTGTTCGCGTAATAGGCTCTGCGCCGCCAAGGCGCGAGGCAGGCACGTTCGAGCCCAAGGGATGTATCGGCTTGCCACGTCCACCGCCCAGACGATCTGGCGTCTTGACAGCCCGCTCGGCCGCCGGCGATGGCCCGCCGAGTCCGCCCGCCCCGCCAGTCGGCGCCGCATCGATTGGAAAGAAGAAACCCTCAGCCCGATCCCGATCATGGAAAGGAGCACGGATGCCTTGAAGAGAAGGACTTTCTCTCCATTCGAGAGGCCCAGGAACTTACGAAGCCGACTCATTCGTGACCTCGATCAGGCCGGTGGCCGCCATCTCCTGAAGCAACTCCTTGACGTCTCGTTCGCATTCATTCGTCTCGACGCTATATTCCTCCACAAGCATCTCAAGGAGGCTGCTGACTGATCGAGGCTCCTGGATGTGGCCCCAAATCCATCCCGCAACTGGATTCAACTCGTAGTATTGCCCATCCGTAAGGTTCAGGATGATTGTATCGCCATCCAGAGGGCAGAATACCGATCCCTTGGACGAGACCACCGTTGTCTTTGGGGATATGGCCATCAGCATAGAACAAGTCCTTGGCCCCGAAAGGTCGCGGGGCCCGTCAGTTCCGACCGAGAGACTCCTGTGGCATGTCTCCCGGCAGTCTGCGCGCGAAGGTTTCGGTCTTTCCGCCCAGCCTCCGCGCTCTTGGCGATCCCGTTGTCCCGGCGCCCGGCAGCCAACTGCCGGCACAATGCCTCGGAATGTTCAACGAACGCAATCCTGAATTCCCGAAGGCAAAACCAACCACTCTCGTGAATGGTCTGCAAAGCGCCGACCTCGCCATCCGCCCACGGGATTGCGCAAGGGGCGTTCCTGACGTGGGAAAAAGGCATGGGTCTGCGATTCTCCCCTGTCGAGCATTGATTTTGGGTATCTTACGGCGTGACGAAACCTGGATTGCTCGAGATCAGGGGGCAAAACTCATGCCGCTTTAGGGCAAGAATTGGCGGGGCCGCAGTGTCCAACTGCGTCCGGAGCAATCTGGTGTCCTAATAAACTGACATGCGGCCTGATCCGTTTCGAAATCGAGACACGCGTTCTCCAATGGCGTCGCTTGTCGTGATGCCACGGATGGGAAGGAAGCGAACCTGCGGGGAGATCGCTGATGGAGTCTCTGACGACACAAAGAAGAATCGTTGCCAAGTCAGGGACTAACCTCAGGCAATCGAAGCTTCTTCGAGTCAAAGCGAGGATCGCTGCTCTACGGCGACCAAGCCACTTCGCGCACTGCAGGCTCAAGGAGGAATGGCCTCCGCCGGTCGCTCAGACGAGAGGCAGCGCGCTGCTTTCGGGGCTCTCTCAGAACCTCTATACCGAATTCCGGAATCTGATTGGGGAAGCCTTGGCACGGCTCTCGCTGTGCCGAAGGCGTGAATCCTGCATGTCATGATCGGTGAGCGAAGGGGAGCCTTTTATTCCTGAGGCCATGCAGGTGTTCGATTCGTTGTCTTGCGGCAGGCATCGTTCGAGAGTCAGCACACACAGGAGCGTCAGTGAGCCTGTCTTCCCAATGCGTGCGGAAAGGTTGAACCATGAAGGGAGTCGTCCTGGCGGGCGGAACGGGATCGCGCCTTTACCCGTTGACTCGCGTCACCAACAAACATCTTCTTCCGGTCGGGCACGAGCCCATGATCTTCCATCCGATCAAGAAGATGACGCAGGCGGGCATCACGAAGATCATGGTCGTCACCGGCGTCGAGCATATGGGGAGCCTGGTGGGACTTCTGGGCAGCGGACGGGAGTTTGGATGCGATTTCACGTATCGCGTCCAGGATGAGGCCGGGGGCATCGCCCAAGCCCTGTCGCTGGCCGAGGATTTCGCCGCACAGGAGCGACTTGTGGTGATCCTCGGCGACAATCTGTTCAAGGACCCAATTGCGCCATTCATCGCGCGCTTCCTGGATCAGGAGGAGGGAGCGCGGGTGGCGCTGAAATCGGTTCGCGATCCGCAGCGCTTCGGCGTGGCTGAGATCGAAGGGAACAAGGTCATTCGAATCACGGAAAAGCCCGACAACCCAACCTCCGATTACGCGGTGACAGGTCTTTACCTATACGATCACAGTCTGTTCGACGTAATCCGCCGGCTGAAGCCAAGCCCTCGCGGGGAGTACGAAATCACGGATGTGAATAACGCATACCTGGAGGCTGGGAAACTGGAGTTCGACATCCTCAGCGGATGGTGGACCGACGCCGGCGCCTTCTCCTCGTTGGCCCTGGCGAACCAGCTGGTCGCGCACGACCCCCCCTTCGAGGAGGACGAGCCAAGAGTCCCGAAACGAAAACCCGTCCTCAGCGAGTCCGTTGGCGCCATGGTTCGGTTCGGGTGACACAATTTGGTTCTCGCGGCAGCCGAGAACGAGATCCCCGCGCCCTGAACCGAAATACGGGACGAGCCTATTGGAACTTGTGAGTTTTTGTGTCGTAGATGAAAGCGCCCGTTCGCCGGCTGGCGACCTGAATGTATTGGGAATCAACGGCTAGGATCGCTTCCGTCGAGTGTTTTAACTGCACCTTGACGCCGCCGTCCCGAGCGAGCGAGTTGCGCACTTCGGCGCCGACTTGCAGGATCTCGGCGTCGTTGAAGCCGGCCTGCTTGAGGATGGCGACGGTGTCATCCGGGCTTAAGCCGGCGGCCTCGGCGCTGGGCAGGGGCGTCAGCCGAAGTTTGGCGCTGGCGCAGGAGGAAAGACTCAGTCCCGCCAGAAGAAGCATCGCAACAATGAGAAAGGGGCGAGCCGCGGAGCGCTGCGCGTGGTTCATCAGAGGGTTCCTTTGTTTTCGTTTTGGGCGAGGATGACCCCAAGGGCATGAGCGAAGGCCTGAGCATCAACGGCGTCGGTGGTTTCGCGCGGCGCCGGTTTCTCTTCCAGCGAGAGTTTTCCGTCATGGACGAGGCGGGGAGTCA
>JAPLSS010000383.1 GCA_026398515.1 Candidatus Sumerlaeota bacterium
GTCCTGATTGACAACCAGGCGGCCGGCGCCGGCCGCCACGCCGCCGAACAGCGAGACGCCCTGCAAGGTCCAGTTGAACGACCGTTCGTTGACGGACACGCGCAGCCCCAGCCCCGAGGCTTTGGCGCCGGCGGCCAGGACCGAATTGCACACGAGCGCCAGATCGAAGGCGTGCCAGTGGACTCCCCGGCGTTCGAAATCCATGGCGATCTTCTGACTGGCGCCCAGGGTCAGGCCGTCGCACAGAATCGCGTCGTCGCGCATGGCGAATCGCAGGCCCTCGACTCCCCCGGTGAAGTCCGCGCGCACGGCTTGCGGCTCGATCCGTTCGATGGCGGCCTCGCCTTCGGCTTCGCCCCCCGGCTCCATCCGCAGCGCCGGCCAGCGCGGGGCGGCGAAGAGCTTGCCCACGTCGTGAACGGAGAACGTCGAGCGCAAATGCGGTTTCAGGCCTCCGGGGCGCGACTCGATCGAGCCATCCAAGGTCGCCTCGCCGACCCCGCGCGCCTCGGCCTTGAAGCCGGCGAGTTCAACCGTGCCCGCGGACTTCGCGTCGGACGGCGGAAAGAACGCGATGTTGCCGGGCTTTAGGCCGACAGAGGTCTTCTCCAAGGGCAGTCCCGCGATGTCCAGACGTCCAACCGTCGCTTCCGTGGCGCCGAACTGGAGATCCAACCGCGAAGGCGCCTTCGGAGTTTGAGTCCAGACAACCGTGGCGGGGAATTGCGCCGCCAGGTCGCTGACGGCCAAGGCCCCCGCGGCCAAGCGCCACGCGAAGCCGCGGAGGACGGCGTCGCCCCGCGCGCGCGCCTCCCGGCGGTCGACGCCGAAGTCGGCGCGCATCTCGCCTTGGAACGTCGCTGATCCCTTCATGCTTTGCGCGGCGCCGAGAAGGAACGCGCCCAGCCGCTCCAAACTGTCCACCGAAACCGGCGATGCGGGCGTCGAAATCGAAGCGCGCGTTCTCGCCCGGGATGATGAACGCCTGCAGCCAGCCCTCCAGGATTCCGCGCATGGAGGGGAGGGCCGGAGCGGCCATGGCCCGCAGGAACTCGGAGATCGACTCCAGGCGCGCGCCCTTCGTTTCCACTTTGAACGGGCAGCTGGGCCCGGTCGGGGTGGAGCCGTGGAAATCGATCTCGTGCCCGGCGCCGGACAACTTGCCCTGGAACACATTGGCGGGGTCCTCGGGGTCGTCCAAATTCATCTGGAACGATCCGCTCAAACGCGTCTGCTGCGCGGCGCCCCGGGCCGAGCGGATGGCGATGTCGGCCGAGTCGAGCAAGACGCGCACGAGATGCCGCCCGGTCTCATATTGAGCGGTCCCCCGCGCCGCCAACTGAAGCGCGCCGACGCTCGGCGAGGGCGACTCTCCGCTGTCCATGGAGAGGAGGAAACTGGCCCCCAGAACGCGCCACGCCGCGTCGATCGGCTCCATCGACACAACCACCCCGGCGTGAGCGCCGGGAAAGTCGCGCCGCGGCAGATGAATCGATCCCAGCGTGCCGGTGCTGGCGATATTCAGGCGTTGCGCCCGGAGATCACGATCGAACTCCGCGATCATCGACAGGTCCTGGTTGAGTCCCTCGATGCCCGCCCGCCCGTTGGGAGAGCGCAGGAAACCGTCCTCCAGAAGCAGGTTGGACGTGAGCTGGTAGCAAAGTCTGGGTGTCTGGCCATCGAAGCGCCCGGTCCAGACGAACCGCCCATCGCGCAGCAATCCGCCGACGCACGGCAGCCATTGCGGAGCGATGCGCCGCAGCGCCTCGCTCGTGGAGAAGTCGTTCGTCAGCAAAGTGGCCGTCAGCGAAGGAAGAGAACACCAGTCGGACATGTCCGCCGTGCCGCGCAACGTTTGGCGGCCGGCGACTTGAACGCCGGCCTCGAACCCCTGGATCGAGTCGCCGAGGACGCGCGCGCGCGCCTCGACGACGATGGAGCCGGACCGTTCGTCGCTCCACGGCCAGTCCTCGCCCAGCAGGCGGGCCGATGCCAGCAGCAAACTCCCGCTCGACGGAATCTCGCGTTTGTCGATCGTGAGCGAAGGAACGGAATAGGACGCCTCGCCCGTGTCCACGCGCCCGTCGCTGACCGACAGCATCGCGGGCAGGCGGGTCAGCAGGAACTCGAGCGAATGGCGCTGGCCGTCGAACGCGCCCAGAGCGTACATTTCGCGCAGGGCGCCAAGGGTAAGCGTGGGGCGCTTGAGAAAGACCTCGTCGAAGCGCCCCTCCCACAGCGCCGCCAGCGAGTCATAGCGAAACACGCCGGTCCGCCAGACCAAGGCGGGTTGGCGCGTCGATTCCGGGGCGGCAAGAAAATCGTCGATGCGGATTTCGCCCTCGCCGGAATGCTCCAGGCGCCCGATGCGCAGAACCGCGTTCAAACGGCGGCCGCCCCAAACCTCGATAAGCCAGGCGGACCAGCGCTCCAGGGTCGCATACAGACCCACGACGACCAGCAGAAGGGCCAGGGTCCTCCAGCGGCGAGGCCAAAAGCGCCGCCGCCCCCGGCGCGCCTTCACATCCGCAGACGAATCAGACAGCATGAACCACACTCCACCATTCCAGCGCGTTTTTCGCAAGCTTTCAGGGCGCTTTCCCGACGAAAGCGCCGGGGCGCAGAAGTTGATCCGAAAGCGAAGAAAGCCGATTGTTTTTGGCTTTGGCTGCGCCAAGTCGGGACGCCCTCCCCGCAGCCCTCCCCGCCGCGCCATCTTCGAAGCCGTGCCATTGATCCAAAAAGGCCTTGCGTAAACAGCCTTGCCCGCAGTCCAAAATCGAAAATGCCATTTGACCCGCGCAAACCCCGCCTCCTACCATCTCTTTGATTGAAAGAAGCCGTCCGTCGTGGAGTGTGCATGAAGCCCGAGGAGAACAGCGAAGCCCTGGTTGCCGCCGATCCGTCCGCCGCGCCCGCCGTCCCAAGCGCCCTCGACATCGCGCTCCCCGTCGCAAGCGAGCCCGAACCCGCGGCCCACGTCCCGCGCCGCGGCTGGGGCTATTGGCTGCGCGAATGGGTCGACGCCATTGTCATCGCCTACGTGCTGGCGATGTTCATCCGCGCGTTCGGCCTGGAGCTCTACAAGATCCCGTCGGGCTCCATGACGCCGACGCTCGTCGGCGACGAGGTGGCCGAGGTCGACTTCAACAACGACGGCGCGCGCGACCTGCTAGTGCTGAAGCAGGCGTACCAGGGCCCCAACAGCCAACTCAGCGGCGGCAAGTTCCAGGTCTTTCTCCGCAACGGCCCGGATTGGGAGCAGCGCGAGGAAGTCCGCCTCGTCGGCGCGCCGTTCGAGAAGGTCCGGCCCTTCCTGCGCACGCGCTACGACCGCATCCTCGTCAACAAGTTCGCCTATT
>JAPLSS010000736.1 GCA_026398515.1 Candidatus Sumerlaeota bacterium
GATACTTCCTGTAGTTCTCCCAATAGAACCGCGACATCGAAGGAGAACGCCGACCCTCGGCCAGCGCCTTTTCGAGGTCGCGGACGTGGTGGCCGTCGTTGAGCCGGTAAGAAATAAAAGGCGCGACGCCCGCGGCGCGACAGCCGTCGACGAAGGCGCGGACGACGTCGCCGGCGGCCAGAATATACTTCCCGAACGAGTTCGGCTTGACGCCGAACTCCCGTTCGAGCCACCGGTAGTGCTCGTCCCCCGGGGCGACGTCGGATTTCCACCAGGCGATCCAACCAAGCCCCGGCTGGAGCATGTGAACGTCGACGCCTTTGGCCTCGTCGACCGACGCGCGAATGCGCTCGTCGGTCAGCGGATCGCCCTTCTGGTGGTAGGGGCTGACGCACGACAGGATGTTCGTCGTGTCGTTGCTGTACAGCGTCTTGAACGGCGCTCGCGGGCGTCCCGGCGCCTCCGTCGCGACGGCGCCGCGCGCCCGCGCCAACGCCGCGCCGGCGGCGGCCGCCGCCGTCCGCTTCATGAAATTCCGTCTCGTGCCGCGCTCCATCATTTCGCCTTTTCCAATCGAATCGTGAATTGATCCGCCAAGGGATCGCCGGATTCCTCCATGGCATTGAGCAATGAGGCGCGATGGCTTTCGAGAACGGACGTGTAATTTGGGTCCTCAGCCAGGTTGCGCATTTCGCCGGGATCGTCTTGCAGATCAACCAAAACTTCGCGGCGATCGCCCGAGTCGTAGACGGTGTATTTGTAGCGCGCCGTCCGGATGGCGCGGCTGTGGCGGCCTTCGATCGCGATGCTGTCGCGCCACGCCTCGGGCGCGCGCCCTTCGGCCAACGCCCGGACGCTGCGCCCGAGCCGATCCTTCGGCGCCGGGATCCCTGCATAGTCGCATAGAGTCGGGATCAGATCGAGCCCCGTCGAGATCAGGTGTTCGCTGTCCACGAGCCCCGGTTTCGTCACGCCCTTCCAGCTCACCAGGAACGGAACGCGCATCGCCTCTTCCTAGAGAGAGGTTGACGGAAGCGCCGATCTGCGCAATGCTGCGACGGCGTGAAAGAGAGAAGCGGTCGTGATGCATTTCGGCCATGAGCGCAATCTCTTGATCGTGATTGACCCCGGCGCCGCCGGTTGTTCGATGAAGACAAGCGACCGATATCACAAATGGGTCGAGTGGAGCAAAGAAGATCAGGCCTATATCGGAAAATGCCCTGACCTGATCACAGGAATCCACGGGGACGACCCCCTGGCGGTGTACCGCGACCTATGCGCGGTCATCGAGGAGGTCATCCATTATTTCGAGGCGGAGGGGCGCTCCCTGCCCGCGCCTCGCACCAAACCCATGCAAGAAGTCGCTTGATCCGGCTCTCCGTTTCTCCCAGAAGCTGAATGTGTCCCGAAACCGCTATTCCGCCGGAGGAATCTCCAGCGTTTTCGCCGCGATGAGCCGGACCGGGCCGAGCAAGCCGGATGGCGCCAGTTCGTCCTCGGCTGAATAGAACTTCATCGCTTCAAAGGTGAAGCGGCCGCTGGGACGGGGCCTCTTGCCGCTCGTCCAGTCGGCGAACCACTCCGGCAACTCGGTCATCTCCAGGAGTTCTCCGCCGGCCCGGCTTCGCGCGATGGTTCGCCACTCGACGTCATCGGGGAACTGGCGCTCGTCGCCGATCATGCGGTTAATCCACTGGTTGGTTACTTCAATCCCCAGGCGGTTGCTCCCCCGTCGGGCGGCGCCGGTGATTTCCACTCGATATGGCGATTTCCAGAGAATGCCCAGCGCTGTTCCGTTGAGTTTGACTTCGGCGACTTCCTTGACCTCGCCCAAATCGAGCCACAAACGCCGGTTGGCGCCGAGCCGCTCTGCCGGAATATGGAGGTCTTTCGTATAGGTCGCGGTTCCCGAGAAGAACTCCGTGGTCAGTCCCCCATCCTGACGATAGACGCCCATCGGCTCGATGGCGCCAGTGTCGGGGCGCCACAGTTCCGGCGCCTTGTCCACCACGCGGAAGGAGCAGAGAGCCTGTTCGGCGCGAGGCTTGCGGTTCGCCAGGAAATAGATGTCCGCGTGGTCCACCCCGTCCACATTGTCCACACCGTCCATCCCGGCCACGCGGCTGGCGGAGGATTTCATCGAACGGCACGGCCGCGTGTTGCGGATTCCTCGCGACAGCCGCTTGATTGAATGCCTGGAGACCTGCGCCGCGAGGAGAAGGACCAATGAAGTCGGTTCAATTGCAGCGTCACATCTAGGACCAATGGCGACGCCTCGATTTCGACGACGCCTATCAGTGCCCCGTGGCGATGGCTCATAACCTCTCTGTTGTAAGTCTTGACTCTGACTTCGATCGAACAGACAGGGGGCGCGTCACGCCCGTCCAAATGTCAGCTCGGCTGCCCGAGGCCGATCTCCCTGGTTGAACCGCCAATGAACATGAATGGACACGAATATCGCCCTTGCGCCTGCGGGATTGCAAGCGCATGATCCGGATGTTCATTGCCGCCGCTTAGGCGGTTGTGACGCAGGGGGCTTAGCATATTTGGAAGCACGGAGGGGCGCGATGCAATCCATTCGCGGAATTTACAATGGAACGATGGTAGTGCCATTGGAACAGACGCATGCCAAGCCGAACTCGAAGGTGATCATCACCTTCCTCGATGAGCCTGTCGAGCGACCGCGCCCGGAGTCCGACCGCGGGTTTTTGGCGCTGTTCGGGACATGGGAAGACTCGCGCTCGGCGGACGAGATCGTGCAAGACATCTACGAAACGCGCACACAACCCGGCCGAGACGTTGATCTGTGAAGTATCTCCTGGATACACACACCTGCGTCTATTTCCTCAACGGAGAAGAGGCGGTCCGAGATCGTCTCTTGGAGACCGGCGTGGAGAGCGTCTCCATTTCCTGCGTCTCGATCGCGGAATTGCGATACGGCGCGCACAAGTCCACGTGTGTTGAGGCGAACCTGGCGCGGATTCTATCGCTGGAAAGCCAGCTCACGGTCTTCGACCGCATAGACTCGGCGCTGGCCGATTTGTTTGGCCGCTTGAAAGCCAGCCTGCGATCAAACGGCTTGACGATTGGAGATTTCGACCTGCTGATCGCCTGCTTCGCATTGGTCAATTCATTGGTCCTCGTAACTAACAATGCCGCCCATTTCCAGCATATCCCCGGCCTCCAAATCGAGAACTGGCGGCAAGCAGGGCGATAGCCCTGTCCGCTGATCTCCTGGCTTGGCTGAGGTTCGCGCCCGCGCGGACAAGGCGCTCGCCCTGCTTCGTTCCGACCCCGCCATCGCCGCCGAATGCAGCTTCTACAACCAAGCCCACTTCGCCCGGGTGTTCCGGCAACGAGTCGGACAAACGCCGACTGAATACCGCCGGGCGGGGATCATGGATGAGGAGATTTGACACGGGCCTCGCAGGACGGCGACGCGCGGTCCCTGCCCCTCCTCCTATTCCTCAAGCGCCCCTGTCTTCCCCAAGGATTGCGAGGCGGCGCCGGGGGCCAGCGAGAACGTGATCTCCGTGATGGTTTTCGCGGGGATGTCCGCGGCGAAGGCGGCGTCGCTGAGGCGGGTCGCCGCGCCCGTCGTCGCCGCGGTCGCCGTCCATTGCTTGTAGGCGACCTCCCCGGAAATCGTCTTCGTGGCAAGATTGAACCGGTAAGGAGTGTAGGCGGTTGATTCGTTGTTGTTGATGACCCACAAAGTGACGTCCAAGCCCTTGCGGAATCCTCGGGTGATGAGCTGCCCCGCGACCTTCATTCCCCGCCCGTCCACGTCGTCCACGTCGATGGGCCGGCTGCCGAGGGTGGACAGGGTAAGGCGGTGAATCAGGCTGCTCTTGAGGTCCGTCTCCTCGCGCCGGTAGGACCACCACACGAAACCGGTCATTCCCGCGTCGATGCAGTCGAACACCCCGGCCATGGCCTTCTCCGCGTTGGCCATGACGTCGGCGCCCTGGTCCTTCCAGTGGACTTCCGTATTCCATTTGGGGCGGTCTCCGGCCTCGCGGCAAAAATCATCGAGATCCGACCGGGGGCGCCAGGCGTCGCCGTGGTAGTAGTGCGTTCCGGCCACATCCAGCCGGTCGCCCCAGCCGTTTTGGTTGAGTTCCTTGATGAATTGGGCGCCGTGCGCGTTGCCTTCCTTGTCGTATCCATAGCCCGGGTCGATGGTGTTGGGGCAGACGATGCGCGACGGCATGACAAAGGAGAAGCCCAGGCTCTTGGATAGGCGGCGCAGTTCGTCGATGGTCTCCTTGTGCTTGGCCGCGGTGAACACCCCTTCATTGCCCTCGGGTTCGCAGTTGATGCCGAGGATATCGATGGCGAAACCGTGGTCCTTCATAAACTGCAAGTAGTCGGCGAGCATGCGGGCG
>JAPLSS010000990.1 GCA_026398515.1 Candidatus Sumerlaeota bacterium
GGCGCCGCTGACAACGACGGCGCCGGGGGCCGCGATGACGCCGCTGGCGCCGCTGGCGCCGCAGAAACCGGCGGCGCCGGGGGCCGCCCCGGCGCTGGACAGCCAGCCGGTGTCGCGCGGCGGGTTGAGTTTCAACTTCGAGGGCGCGCCGCTGATGGACGTGCTCGATTACCTGAGCCGGACCGCCGGGCTGGTCGTCATCAAGGACGCCGACATCGACACCCGCATCAACATCGTCAGCTACCGGCATCTGACCGAGGACGAGGCGGTGGATCTCCTCAACACGGTGCTGAATGACAAGGGCTACGCCGCGATTCGCACGGAACGCATTCTGCGGGTCGTCAAGCGCGACCAGGCCAAGACGCAGGACATCCCCGTCCAGTCGGGCTCGAACCCGAACGATGTTCTGAAGAAGGATGAATTCGTCACCCAGATCATCCCGGTGCAGTTCGTCGACGTGCGCGAGCTGCTCAACAACATCCAGCCGCTCCTCGACGCGTCGACCTCCATCTCCGCCAATCAGAGCAGCAATTCGATCGTCATGACCGATACGTTGAGAAACGTGCGGCGCGTGATGGAAATCATTCAGGCGCTCGATACGGCCGTTTCCGACATCTCCGAAGTTCGGGTCTTCACCCTCCGCCACGCGGCCGCCACCGACACGGCGAACATCATCAACCAGGTCTTCAACTCCGACCAGCAGAGTTCCAGCCGCGGGGGGTCATCGTCGAACTCGCCGTTCTCCCGCGGGTTCGGCGGCTTGTTCGGCGGCGGGTTCCCGTTCGGCGGCGGCGACCGGGGAGGCGGCGGCGACCGGGGCGGCGGCCCGGGCGGAGGGCGATAAGGCCAAGGAGGCGGTTGCCGGACGTTGTGATTATGACGCAGGGGTGTTGGTGGCGTAGGCTTTCCAGTCTGCGCTGCCGCAAGCCCGGGATTGGACAAAGCGCAGGCCGGAAAGCCTGCGCCATAAGAAACGTGCTCCGTTAGTCATTATTACGAGAGTTCTTATCCATGCACAAGGAACCCCAAGCCATGAATTCGCTACGAGTGCAACCGATCCTGTTGGCGGCGCTGGTCGCCCTCGGCGCCGCGCTGACGCCGTACGCCGGAGCGCAACCCCCGGGCTTCGGAGGCCTCTTCGGCGGGAGGGATTCCGGCCGGGGCGGCGGCGAAGGGGGGTCGTCGTCCGGGCGCGGCCGCAGCGACACCAGCCAGGCGCGCACGGCGGCGTCGCGCGTGGTCGCGTACGCCGACCAGCGGACGAACTCCGTGGTGGTGCGCGCGCCCCGCGAGGTCTTGGACATGATCGGCAAGATCGTGAACGACCTGGACTTGAATCCCGCGGTGAACATGACGATCTACATCTTTCCGCTGGCCAACGCCGACGCCTCGAACCTGGCCACGATTCTGAACGACCTCTTCTCTCAGTTGAGCGGAACGACCGGAACATCCAACCGGCGGTACTCGACTTCGGCCACATCGTCGTTTTTCTCCCGGCCCTCCACCAGCAGCGGCCGAAGCAGCGGCTCAAGCGGCTTTGGCGGCGGCGGCAGCGGCTTCGGGGGCGGCAGCAGCGGCTTTGGCGGCGGCGGCGGCGGCAGCAGCTTCGGGCGGAGCGCCGGCGGCGATGAGGAGTGGAACCCGCCGCCAATCCCTAAAGACGCAACGACGTCCAGGCATTCCAAGGCGTCTGAGGCGGCCGGGGGCGATTCCGCCGTCAACATGGGCATCGAAGGCTCGATCTACGTCGTCGCCGACACCTACACCAACTCGTTGCTCGTCCTGACCGACCCGGCCAACTACGAGCGCGTCCAATCGATCATCCTGTCGCTGGACCGGTCGCTTCCGCAGGCGCTCATCAAGGTCCTGATCGCCGAAGTGACCCACACCGAGGACTGGGACCTGGGCGCGGAATTCCGCGGCTACCATGACAAAGGCGAAACCACGCAAGATGTCGCCGGCACCAACTTCAACCTGTCGAAAGAGACGACCGGGCTGGTGGTGCAGATTCTCGACAAGAATCTGGAGATGACGCTGCGGGCCATTCAGGAGGCCGGCAACCTGGAGGTCCTTTCGCGCCCGTCGATCCTGGCGGTCAACAATCAGCAGGCCAACATCACCGTCGGCCAGATGATGGTGCCCTTTGACCGCCCCTTCCTGACCAGCGACTTTCAGCTTCCGCTGGCGGAGCGGCCCCTGGCGTCCACGATCCTGTACCCGGACCGGCAAGT
>JAPLSS010000499.1 GCA_026398515.1 Candidatus Sumerlaeota bacterium
TCGAGCTCCACACGTTCTTCAACGTCGAGGAGATCGACGCCGACGCGCGCGATTTCCGCGCCCGCGCCATGGGGGCGTTCCTGCGCGAACTGGGCGAATCGGCCGAGACGCGCCGGTTGAAGAGCGGATTGCGGGTTTCTCCCTTTGGCTTGCCTGTGACGTGGGAGGTGGTCGCGCGCTGCTCGTGGCTGGTGGAGATCGGCGTGTCGACCTACTGGCCGCCGGCGGGCAATGCGAGCGCCGATCCGGAGGCGCGCTTCGCGGATTTTCAGCGCCAAGCCGAGGCCGCATTGGGGCTGCTGGCCCGCCTGCGGGAAGGGTCGGAGGCGCGGACGCGCTGCTGGCTGCGCTGCTTCCAGGTCGCGCGCGAGGACGAGCCGCGGATCGCGCCGGCGGTCGAGCGCCTGCGGTCGCTGGGCGCGCGGGAATTCAACATCTGGTCGTTCGCCGGCACGGAGAGCCTCGGGGCGCTGGCCTGCGAACGCCCGCGCGAGGCGTGGGCGCGGATCGTCGAAGCTGCGGCCGAGCAGCAGCCCGCGGAATGACGAGGCGAACGCACGGACGGCAAAATCATGAACGACAAAATAACGAAAGGCGGAATCATGAACGACGGGATCATGAATGGCGGCATTATGATTTTGCCCCGCGTGATTTTGCCCCCTCCGTCCGGAAAGTCCATGCCGTCCATCCAGTCCATGCCGTCCACCCAGTCCAATGGCTGAAGACATTGACCAATCCACCGCCCCGCCCGCTTCCCCCCAACCGCCTTCGTGTCTGATTCTCTACGACGGCGATTGCGCCTTCTGCCGCCGGCGGATCGCCATGATCCAAAGACTGGACCGGGCGGGCCGCTTCGAGTATGCGCCAATGCAGGACCGCGCGATCCGGTCGCGCTTTTCCCACGTGGACCCGTTGGAGCCGCGCTGGGGGCTGCGACTCATCGACGAGCAGGGGCGCATCGCCGTGGGCGCGGACGGCGTCTACGAGATCTGCCGGCGCCTTCCGCGGTTGCAGCGCCTCGCCTGGGTTTATCGCGTGCCGGGGCTGAGGGGCCTCCTTCGGGCGGCCTATTGGCTCATCGCCCGCCACCGGCGCCGGCTGGGGTAAGAGCAAGGCGCCGCGGCCCCTGGCGCCGTTCTGGAATTGACGCGGGAATGGACCCTGGTATCTTGGAGTCCCTAGCGCAATGACCGGCGCCGAAGGACGCCGTGAGGTTTGCGCCGCGAAGCCTTTTGGGACGCCCGGCCGACCGCGCGACGCAACCGTTTCACCGATCGAGTCCGTTCCATGGCGCATCCCCGCTATTGCCTTCCCGATTCGAGCGTGGGCCTGTTTATGCGCCTGCGGTGGACGTGGCTGGAGCGACGCAAACCGGCGCCTGCGTTTCCCCTCCATGTCCAGATCCAGGCGGTCACCGGCTGCAACGCCGATTGCGTGTTCTGTCCCAACCGGAAAACGGACCTCGACATCCGTCCGGGGCAGCGGATGGATCCGAATCTCTTCGAGCGGATCGTGGACGAGTGCGTCGATGGCGGCGTGGAGCGCATCTCCCCGTACCTGATGAACGAGTCGATGCTCGATCCCCAACTCCCCGAGCGCGTGGCCTATATCACAAAACGGAAGACGCCGCGCCAATATTCCAAGATCAACTCCAACGGCGCGCTGTTGACGGAGCGCATGGCCAAGGGGCTGCTCGACGCGGGGCTGGACCGGCTGAATTTCTCGGTCCACGGGATCGAGCCCGAACCGTATCGGCAGGCGATGGGGATGCCCCTGGAGCCAGTCCTGCGGAACATCGACCGGTTTCTCGAACTCAAGCGCGACGGCCGCTACAAACGGCCGCGCGTGCGGGTGGTCATGCTGATGACCCAGCTCCTCGAACCGCAGCTGCCAGCGATCCAGGCCTACTGGAAGGCCCGCGGCGTGGAGGCGCATATCCGCCAGATCGAAAACCGCGGCGCGCACAAGAACATCCAATCGGCTTCCATCGCCGTGCGGGAATTGGCGGCGTTCCAGTGGTGCAACCGCATGTTCGAGCAGGCCTACATCCTGCACGACGGGCGCATGGTGTTGTGTTGCGCCGATTGGGAGCAGACCAGCATCATGGGCGATTGCTCCCGGCAGTCGATTCGAGAGATCTGGCTCGGATCGAAGTACCAGGGATTCCGCCGCCGCTTCTTGCGAGGAGCTGTCAAGGGAATGCTGTGCGACGGCTGCCGCAAGGACCCGACGGACGACGAGGACGACTGACCCTCCATCTTCTCGATTCACGCCGCGAACCACGTTCACGCAAGGCCCTTTTCCACGTGGCCGCTATCGCCAAAGCGAATGGAGTTGAGATGCTATCCGCCACCTTCCCTTACTGCCTGGCCAAAGAGGATTGCATATCCTCGCCCCACTATCAGGAAGGCGTGCGGGAGAATAACGCGGCAATGATCGAAGCGGCGAAGACCCGGGGCGTTCCATTGTTCGACATGGCCGAGGCCATGCCGACGGAATCACGGCACTGGGAGGACGGGCGGCACGTGAACGAATCCGGCGCGCGGGCGATGGCGAATCTTATCGCTCAATTCATCGACCAAAGCGGCTTGATCGGCGGGGCGTGGAAGGAGAAAGAAGAACAAGATTAACCGCAAAGAACGCACAGAACGCAAAGAAGATGAGGAATGCAAGGGAAGCGGCGTAGTTTTCTATGCGTTCCTTGCGTTCTATGCGGTTGCATCTCTTCACTGCGCCGCGCAGTGTCCGGCTTGTTTTTGACTGCGGATGCGCCAATCGAGAAGAACCCCCAGCAATTCCCGCTTCTTCGATTGGCAGTTGGGATCGTCCCAGAGATTGCGGACCTCCCGCGGGTCTTCGCGCAGATGGAAGAGCTGGCCGAACGATTCCCCGGCGAAATGCACCAGCTTCCAGTCGCGCGCGCGGACCATCGACATATACTCCGTGGTTTGCAGAATCGAATCGCGCGGGTGTTCGGCGAAGACATAGGGCCGGCCCTCCCACGCCTCGCCGCGCAACGCCGGGAGAAGGGATTGCGCCTCCATCGACTCGGGAACCGCCGCGCCGGCCAGCTCCAGGATCGCCGGCGCAATGTCGAACTGCTGGCACAACCCATCCAGTTTTCTTCCGCCGGGAAACAGACCCGGCGCCCAGGCGATGAGCGGCATGCGCGTGATGGTGTCGTACATCGTCCACTTCTGGCTGTGCCCGTGGTCGCCGAGGCAGTCGCCGTGGTCCGACAGGAAGATCACAACCGAGTTCTCCAGGTAACCGCGCTCCTGCGCCGTGTCAAGAATCTGGCCGATCTTCTCGTCGATCATCGTCATGTTGGCCATGTAATAGGCGCGCTGGCGGCGCAGCTGCTCGCGCGTCGGGTTGAGCAGGTGCACGATGGAATCATGATCGACTTCGGAGTTGTGGCGGCGCATGGCGAGGAAGGGCGGCGGCTGGCTTGCCAGTTCCTCCTCGGTCGCCGGATAGAGAGGCAGATCGCGCAATAGATACGGCTGCGCGCAGCGCGGGATCGGGTCATAGGGCGGGTGCGGGCCGGGAAAGCCGATTTGCAGGAACAGCGGCTCGGTCCGGGGATGCGTCTTCAGCCACCAACAGGCCAGGTCGCCGACGAACATGTCGGAATGCAGGTCCTCGGGCAGCTCCCATTCAAACGCGCCGAGCCGCTCGCGATAGTCCGGGCGCAAACGATAGAGTTCGCGCTGCGGCTTGACGTAGCCGCGCGCCCGCAGCGCCTTGTCCCATTCGTCGAAGTAATAGCGGCCTTCGAGGTAGCGGTCCTTGTTCTCCACCACGTAGCGCTGATGAAAGCCGAGCGGCGTGTCGAACGGCCAGGTGTGCATCTTGCCGACGTTGACGCACAAGTAGCCCGCCGCCGCCAGCGACTCGACCCACGAGCGGCGCCACAGGTCGCCGTTCTTCCACACGCGCGTGTTGTGGGGGTAGTAGCCCGTGAACAAACTCGCCCGCGAGGGGGCGCAGGACGGCGCGGCGACGTGGCATTGGGTGAAGGCCGTCCCCTCGGCCACGAGGCGGTCGAGGTTCGGGGTGTCCATGTACGGGAACCCCAGCGCGCGGATCGTGTCGTAGCGTTGTTGGTCGGTGAGGATCAGAATGATGTTGGGGCGGGACAAGGGCATGGGAGCAAGTGCGGAGTTCGGAGTTCAGTGTTCGTCGTTCAGAGCAGAGCGCAGCCAAGGCCGCAGCCAATCGCAAATCGGCAATCGACAATCAGCAATCCCCTACGTCTCCGTCCCCCCGCCGCCCCCGCCTTCCTCCGGCGGCTCTTGTTCGCCTTGGCCGCGGTTGATGACGGAATCCAGAACGCTGTCTTCGACGTAAATCGGCGTCTGGCGCTTGACCGCCAACACGATGGCGTCGCTGGGGCGGCTGTCGATGAGCACCTGCTTGCCGTCGGGCTGCTCGATCATCAGTTTGCCGTGGAAGGTCTCCTCGCGCAGATCGTCGACGCACACGCCGACCAGCCGCGCGTCCAGGCCGTCGATGACGTTGTAGAGCAAGTCGTGCGTCATCGGGCGTTGCGGCTGCCTTCCGTGGGCGGCGAAGTAGAGGGCCTGGGCCTCGAAATAGCCGATGAAAATGGGAAACTCGCGCGAGCCGCCCTTCTCGCCGAGGATGACGATTTGCGCCCCGCGCGGGTCTTCCTTCATCTGGATTTCGCGAATCTCCATCTCGATCAACATAGCCGCCGGTCCTTTCCGCCCCCGGACCAATCTGGATGCCCAGGCGCATGCCATTGGCTTTACCCCCCGCCGCCGGAATGCGCAAGGGAAAGCGCGAGGCCGGCGCAAGACATCACGGCCGGCCGTATAGAGGTCCCAAGGGCCCTATTGGCTCGATTGGTTCTATAGGACGTGAACGGCGGGAATCCCTTACCCCAGGTACCGCGTCAGTTCCTGCGGCTTCTTGGCGTTGAGCAGCGCGGTTTCGCGGCTGATCTTGCCGCGCCGGTAGAGATCCGCCAGCGAGCGGTCCATCGTGAGCATGCCATGCGCCGCCCCGGCTTCGAGCATCGTCTGGATTTGGTGGGTCTGGCCTTCGCGGATCAGGTTGCGGACGGCGTCGGTGGCGATGAGGACTTCCAAGCCGATGATGCGTCCCTGCACGACGGAGGGCAGCAGCTTCTGCGCGATGATCCCTTCGATCGCCGCGCCTAGTTGGATGCGCACCTGCTCCTGCTGGTGGGGCGGAAACACATCGATGATGCGGTCGACGGTTTGAATGACATCCGGCGTGTGCAGGGTCGACAGCACGAGGTGGCCGGTCTCGGCGGCGGTCAGCGCGGCGCCAATCGTCTCCAGGTCGCGCATCTCGCCGATCATCAGCACGTCGGGGTCCTGGCGCAGCGCGTATTTGAGCGCGCTGGCGAAGGAGACCGTGTCCTCGTGCACCTCGCGCTGCTCGACGAGCGCGCGTTTGTGGCGATGCAGGTATTCGATCGGATCTTCGATGGTGATGATGTGGCAGTCGCGCTCGGTGTTGATCAGATCGACCATCGCCGCCAGCGTGGTCGACTTGCCCGAGCCGGTCGGGCCGGTCACCAGTACGAAGCCGTTGGGCCGGCGCGACAGTTTTTCGAACACCGTGCGCGGCAGGCTCAGCTCGTCGAAGCTGCGGATGTGAGAAGCGATGGCGCGGATGGCGGCGGCGACGCTGCCGCGCTGGAAGTGGGCGTTGACGCGAAAGCGGCTGATGTTGGCCAGGCTGAGCGAGAAGTCCAGCTCCTTGTTCTCTTCCAGTTTCTGCTTCTGCTCGTCGGTCAGGATGCTGTAGACGAGCCGGCGGGTTTCAGGCGCCGTCAGCGGGGGCGCGTCGATATTGACAATGGCGCCGTCGACGCG
>JAPLSS010000580.1 GCA_026398515.1 Candidatus Sumerlaeota bacterium
CGCGCGCGCGCGCGCATTCCGTCTCGCCTTGCTTCAGTTCCTCCGCGTGGCGCTTCTGGATGAGCTCCAGGGTCTTGAGGCTGGAAGCCAGCTGCGCCCGCGCCACCCGCCCCTGCTCCTGGGCCAGGTCGCGCGATTGCACGGAGGTCGAGTCCTTCCCCAGCAGGTCTTCCTCGCGCGAGAGGTCCTTGGCGGCTCGGTCGGCGGTCGCCTGCCACTTCTCCACGTCGGCTTGGGCCTGTTCCACCTCGGTGGGATAAAGCGATTCCAGCGAGGCCAACTTCGTCTCGGCCAAGCGCAGCTCGGCCTGTCGCTGGGCGACCATCGCCTCCAGATCGTCGTTCTGCAATTCGGCGATGACGTCGCCCGCTTTCACCCGGTCGCCGATGTTCGCATGAAGGCGCTCGACTTTGCCCGAAACCCGCGCGCCGACGCGGACTTCTGCCCCCACCTGCGGTTTGACGGCCCCGGTGGCCAGGACGGTCGAGGAAAAACTGCGCCGAATGGCGCGCGCCGTGGGAGTGGGGGAAGGGGCGGCGGCGGCGCGATGTTCACGCTGAAACCACCACCCTGCACACCCCGCAACAACGAGGATGCCGATGACGAGCCAGACGCGGCTGGAATGCCGGCGCTTCGCCATGGCCCGCGATCTCCCGGAGGAAGGCATGGCCCGCCCATTCAAGCTGGGCCATGCTGTTTGGCGATTCTAGAATCGTCAGACCTTGGATTGGTACTGGAATCGGCGCTTTTCGTCAAGCGCTCCCACGACGGTTGCGGAATCGCGATCGAGACGATTCGGTTGTGTTCTTCCAAATCCGATGCAACCCCATGGGAAATGGATATAGGGTAGAGCGCAGAAGGCGGGATGCATGGTCATGGTCTGGCGGCTATTGACCACGCAACCGGGAACGGTCGAGACGCCAGAAGCCGTTGACCTAACCCTTCTCTGACAGCATGTCAATCGGGCCTCAGTGATCGCATCGATCTCCACCAGGGCGCCAGCCTGTCCCCAGCTAAGGCGCCCTTTCTGCCTTTGTGCAACAGGACAAACTAACAGCCTTGTTCCACAAGCACGAAATCGTCACATCGGGATTTCGATTGCCGCAATCGCCACTTCGCGGAAATCGAACCCGCGCGACGATCAGATCTCGACGTATCGCTCGGCCCCGTTGGCCACGCGGTCGAGGTTGTGGGCGTAGACCATCGTCGTCTGGATCGAGGCGTGGCGGCAGGCGGCCTGGACCTGCTCCAGCGGCGCGCCGCCCTTGAGCGCCAGGGTGGCGAACGTGTGGCGCAGGCTGTGGCAACTCAAACGGTCGGAATCGAAGCCGTAGCGGCGCAGGTGGGCCTTGACGATGCCGCGGACCGACCGCGTGGTCAGGCGCGCGTTCACGCATCGGTTGCTGGTCGCGGCGAACAGCGGCGCGTCGAGCGGCGGGTTGCGCCGGAGGACGAGGTATTCGAGCAAGGGCTTGAACGCGTCGATGGTCAGCAGGACGAACTCGTCTTTCGCGTCGCGCCCCTTGCCCTGCACCCGCAGGACCCATTCGCCGCTTTCCTGCCGGATGTCGCCGACGTCGGCTCGAATCGCCTCGATGGTGCGCAGGCCGGTTCGAACGAGCAGGTTGGGGAGGCCCAAGCGAGATTCAGATCTGCATCATCCGCCATCCCTTCCGCTGCCGCTGCCGCTGAATGTGTTCCAGTTGAGCCTTGACCTGCTCCTCGGTAGTCATCAGTTCCCACGGGACCTTCTTCGGCGGCGTGTGACGGGCAGGCCGAGAGGCTTGCTGGAGGGAGTAGGCCGCGGCGTCGGCGCAGTCGTCATGCTGGGCGCGCGGGTAGCGAAGCAGCTGGTGTTCGAGCTCGCCATTGCGCAGGCTTTCGTGATGCCAGATCGTTCCGTTGGAGTAGTAGGGCGCCAGGGCCTCGATCCGCCGCTTGGCCTTGCCGGATTCGAGCGGGCCGCTGTGGGGCGGGCTCTTGAGCGGATGGATGTGACACGGGATGTCGGCACCGTGCATTTCGTGAAGCATGTAGGCCTTTAAGACCATCGCCGCCCCTTGTTCCAGGCCGACGCTGCGCGGCCGGGCCTTCTGGATCTCGTGAACAATC
>JAPLSS010000139.1 GCA_026398515.1 Candidatus Sumerlaeota bacterium
AATGCTACTTAAAGCCTTGTTGCTCGTCAGGCAAAAACGCGCGGCGTGCTCCTGGGGCGGTTCGCGCGGAAAGGGCGACGGCTCGGGGGTCCCGTGCGTAAACCCGTGGACGGACATCCAATAGATGGATGGCGGGATAGAGGCGGACGACATCTGGCGCAGAGGCGCGGAGGCGCGGAGAGGAGCGAGCCACCGCGCCTTTGCGCCTCCGCGTGAGACTCTTCCTCAGACTTCCAGCAGAATCCGCGCGGGGTCTTCGATGACTTCCTTGACGCGGCGCAGGAAGAGGACCGCCTCGCGCCCGTCGACGAGGCGGTGGTCGTAGGTCAACGCCACGTACATCATCGGGCGGATGACGACCTGACCGCCGACCGCGATGGGGCGATCCTGGATGGCGTGCATGCCGAGCACGCCGCTCTGCGGCGGATTGATGATCGGCGTGGAAAACAACGAACCGAAGACGCCGCCGTTGGTGATGGTGAACGTCCCGCCCTCCAACTCCTCCAGGGAGATCTTTCGCGCCCGGGCGCGCGCGGCGAAGTCGGCGATGGCGATTTCGATTTCGGCGAAACTCAGGGCCTCGGCGTTGCGCAGGACGGGCACGACCAAGCCGGCGTCGGTCGCGATGGCGATGCCGACGTCGTAGTAGTTGCGGTAGACGATGCTCTCGCCGCGGATTTCGGCGTTGACCTGGGGAAACCGCGTGAGGGCGTCGATCGCCGCCTTGACGAAGAACGACATGAAGCCGAGCTTGGTTTTGTATTTCCCCTGGAACGCTTGCTGGCTTTCCGCGCGCAGGGCGACGACGGCGGACATGTCGATCTCATTGAACGTCGTCAGAAGCGCCGCCGTCTGCTGGGCCTCGACGAGCCGCCGCGCGATCGTGCGGCGCATCGGGCTCATCGGCCGCGCTTCCTCTTGGCGCGGGGTGGACGGAGTGGACGCAATGGACGGAGTGGACGGGATGGACGGGGCGGACGAAGCGGACGGGATAGACGGGATGGGCGAAGTGGACGGGGTGGACGGCGGGCGGGACGGCGGCTGGCCTTCGGTGGGCTTCGGAGGCGCCGCGACTTCCTCGACGTGGGCGATCACGTCGCCCACTTTGACCTTCTCGCCGCTGCGCTTGAGGATCTTCGCGAGACGCCCGGCCGCCGGCGCCGGCAGTTCGAGCGAAGCCTTGTCGGTCTCCAGCGACACCAGCGGCTCGTCGCGCTCGACGAAATCGCCTTCGGCCTTCAACCACGCGCCGATCTGAGCTTCGGTGACGGATTCGCCGGACGAAGGCACGATCAAGTCGATAGTCATGGCGGCGGCTCCCAGGGTTTGCAGTGCGGCCTTCGGATTCGTTCATCGACGCGGCGGCGTTCTCGTTCGCCCGAAGGCGCGGCGATGGCGACAGGGGCCGCGTCCTCCGCGCGTTCCTCCGGCGCCGCGCGCCCTGCGCCGACCCAACCGTCCTCGCCGCTCCCGGCCGACGGTTTGCCCCTGTCGGTCAATCGGCCATCGGCCGTCTCAATTCCGCGGCTTCCCGTCCGGCGGGGGCGAGTACTTCCCGTCGCCGTCGCCGTCGATGAAGATGGGGGCGGTCGTCGCAAACGGCGGATAGTCGATCGGCTCGCGCCCGGCGAAGGAGGCGATCAACGGCATGGGGCCTTGCACTCCGCTGACGGTGGCCTGCAACGCGACGTCGCCTTCGACTCCCAATTCAATCTCGCGCCGTTCGGTCGCGTCCTTGCGCGGATAGCGCAACGGGTCCTGAATCGCCGGGCGCATCCTCTTTTGGCAAAACATCCCGTCCTTGCGGAATTCGATGGCGCTGACTTCGACGCGGGGCATCGCCCAGACTTCCAGGGAGACGACGACTTTCTTGTCGTGCGCCTGGACGAGTTCGCCGGGGCCTTTGCCGTCGATGGTCATCTGGATGAACGGCCCGTTGGTGACGACCACCGCGCCCTTGCGCAATGACTCGACGATCTCGGCTTCGGAGACCTTGGACGGGTCGTCGTCCGCCACCTTGACGTACGTTCGGGGGTAGCCGGGCTCGTTGCCGAAGAGTTCCCGCGACGAGGACGCCCCGACCGGCACGTACGGCCGCCCCGCGCGCAACATGCACCCGTAGATCTGGGTATTGGCCAGGAGAAAGCGGAAGATGCGCCCGTCCATGAATTCCAGCTGATCGAAGCCAAACCAAAAGTCGCCGGGAGGCACGAGGCAGCGGTTGAAGTCGAAATCATACGTGCGGAAGTAGCCTTCGCCGTCGGCGTAGGGACGCATGACCGTCAGCAGCGCGTGGGGAAACGCGCCGCGCAGGCGGCGCAGGAACTCGCCCGGCGAATCGCTCTCCGCCCAGTCGGCCGTGAACGGCTCGTCGGGCGCCAGGCTCTCGACGGGAAACACGTGAAACCGCCCGCCGAGATTGTGGGTCATCGGCTCGGGCGTCATCCCGCGCGACGCCCCGATCCACGATCTCAGCCCCGCCGCCTCGATGGCCGGCCCCAGATCGGTGGCGCGGTTGATGTCGCCGGACACGACCCACTCGACCCCTTCGCCGGCGGCGGCCACGACGGCGTCGCGCGCCGTGACGCGGCAATTGTAGGAAGCCTCGGTCATCACGCCCAGATCGACGCCGAGATAGCCCTTCGTCTCGACCACGCGCTCCAGCGCGGCTTCATAGCGCATATTCTTGGCGGGTTCGACGACCAACGTGCCCTCGTGCATGTTGTATTCCAGGCCGCGGGAGATGAGGATCTGATAGCGCCCGCCCCGCGGCAGGGGGATCGTTTCCTCGCCGGTGGCCAGATACCAGTAGAAGCGTCCGCCGCTGGCGCGATACGGCGGCCCGTAGCGCACCGGCACCGTTTCGGCGACCGGCAGCAGTTGGACTTTGCACGGCAGCAGCCGGCCGCTCTGGGCGTCGGTGACGCGCAGGGTCAGCGTGGCCTGTTGACTCACCTCGAGCTGCTCGACATCGGTCACTTCGCCGGCCAGCACCGGCTGGCCAAGCTGCGTGGCCGGCGACATGCGCGTCAGATCCTTCGGCGTGACGATGGCCCGCCCGACGGGCAGGTCGACGGTGAAGCGCCCCTCGGCGTCGGTCCGCGCGATGGTGTAGGGCGCCGCCGGCAGGAGCATCGAACGCGGCAGGGGCGGTTTGTCTTCTTCCATCCGGCGATACGTCTCGATGGCCAGGTCGATGTCGGGAACGCCCTTGAGTTCCGGCCCTGCAACGGCCTGGCCCTCGATCGTTCCATAGGGTTCCTTGCGTAGGCGCAGGGCGTAGCCCGCCAGTTCCGCGAAGTTCGGCCCGCCGACGTACAGGCGCCGCGTGGCGGAGAACCGTTCGCCGGGCGCCAGTTCATATTTCGTTCCATAGCGCGGGAAGGAGAAGGGGCCCTGATGCATGGCTTCGATCTGGCCGGACCCCGCCACGATGCCCGCCGAATTGTCGTCCATCCGCGCTCCGATCCAGGAGGAATAGGTGGTCTCCTGCGCGTTCGGATTGGGCACGCCGAAACGTTCCACGAACGGAGAGAGGAGCGCCCAGTTCACCCGATCGCCCAAGCTGAGGTTGAATAGCGTCGTTGTCGTTTCGTTGACCACGGTGGTCGTGACACGAACGACCCACGGCGTTTCCCCGACCAGGTAGCGCGTTTCGGCCTTCAGTCCCGGCGTCCCGGCCACGACGCCGCGAAAGACGAGCGTCTGCACGCCGCTGGTCTCGCGTTCGCCGACGGACTCCTCGGTCATGCGGAAAAACAGATGCCGGCCGGCGCCATCGAAGACCATCGGCTCGATGAACCCCAGTTCGTCGAAGGCGTCGTCGAGGCGAGCGACGTCGACCACCGTCCCCGCCGGATAGGGCGACAGTTCCTTGGAATTCACGCCGGCGACAATCACCCGGAACCGGCCGTCGCCCAACGCCCAGTCGTCGAACGACCCCTGCGCCCACGAGCCGGGCAGCAGGAGGTCGCGGTCGGCAATCCGCTCGATGAGGGCGGGCTTCTCCTCGTCCGCGGCGAAGATCGCCCGGGCCGCGGCCGCCCAGACGAGCAGGGGCGCCGCGCGGAGCAGCGTTTGGCGGAGTCGTCGCACGAAAGATGATCGAAACATCATTCCACGGACCTCATGGCGTCGAATGCCGGAAGCGGCGCCCCGAATCGCACGGGAAACGCATTGTCAGAAAGGCGAGGCGGGAATGCAACCCTTTGGTAGGATGGAACGCAAGACTTCAAGGGTTCGGCGATTCCGAAAGAGGGTGAATGTTCGCCGTCCGTTCTGCCAGGATCGCGCGACGTGCGGGAATCGCAGGTGGGAAAGCCTGCGCCGCCTTTGGCGCGGTCGCCCCAGGAGATTGACGGATGAACAGCAATCCCAGCGCATGCGAGAAATGCGGCGCGCCTGTGGCGCCCGAGGCGCGGTTCCGCTCTCAATGCGGACATCGCGCCGCCGCCCCGCGTGTCGCGACTGCCGATCGGGCGAAATGAGCGGCCCCGCGGCGGATGCTCCGCGTGAAGCCCCGGAATGGTCCCGTTGATCTCTTGCGCGAGGGCGATCATGCCCGGCGCCGCGGATTCCTTTGGCTATTGCCCGTCGGCGTTCGACGCGCGACAATGGGCTTGGCGCTCACCGCCCCGAGATTGGTTTTGGAGTCTGGAATATGACCGACTATTCGTTCACGCCTCTTCACATCCTGCTGGTCGAGGACAACGCGGACGACGCGCTCCTGCTGCGCAAGACGTTGTCCCGAGTCCCGGGCGCGGCGTTTGAATGGACCGAGGCGCCTACCTTGCGCCTGGCGATCGAGGGGCTCGCCGAACGCTCCTTCGACGCGATCCTGCTGGACCTGGGCCTTCCCGACAGCCGGGGCATCGACACCTTCCGCGAAGTCTTCGGCAAGGCGCCCGACACCCCGATCGTGGTCATGACCGGGCTGGACGATGAGTCCTTGGCGTTGGCGGCGGTGCGCCAAGGCGCGCAAGACTACCTCGTCAAGGGCGAGGCCGAGCCGCCGCTGATTTCCCGCTCCCTGCGCTACGCCGTGGAGCGCGCGATTAACGAGAAGGCCTTGCGCGATGCGCGCGAGCAGCTGGAGGGCCAGAGCCGCGAACTGGCGGCCGCCAACCGCCGGCTCGAGGTCTACGCCCGGCTGGTGGACCAGTCCCCCGACCTGATGTGCGTCATCGACCGCCAGGGAGTCTACCGGATGGTCAATCCGACGTTCGAGCGCCTGCACTACGACCGGGTGGAATCGGGGATGGTCGGACGCTCGTACGCCGAGGTGCTTGGCCCGGAATCGGCGGAAGTCATTCGGCCGAACCTCGAACGCGCCTTC
>JAPLSS010000651.1 GCA_026398515.1 Candidatus Sumerlaeota bacterium
TGGAACGCCTGCGCCACTCACGGCCTGCGCCTTCCGATTCCCCTTCAACCAATCCGCCCCTCGTTCGTCTCATAGAAGAAGAGAAACGCCTTGCGCATTGCTCTCCGTTTTGGCAATCAGCGCGCAAGACGTCGCGCGGAAGCCCATCTCCATCGCAGGAGCGAACGATGAAACGGCGCCAGGAGTGCGGTTGGAAAGCGCTTGTCGGCGTGGCCGTGATTTGCGGCGCATTGTGTGGGGTCGCGGCGGCCGGCGAAGCCGCGAGCCAGGCGGTCGCCGGCGCCGGGGGGCAGGATGGCGCTGTCGCCGCGGCGTTGCAGGCAATCGAGCAGAAGTTGAAACCCATCGAGGATTGTTCGTGCGTCATACGACGCACCATGTTCAAGCCCAACGGCACGCCGGCGATCTTGGAGTCCGGCGAGCTGTGCTTCAAGCGCCCGAATCTCTTCTTCAGCAAGATAACGACGCAGCAAACCCCCATCGGGGGCCTGAACGGGAGCGTCACCTATTCGATCATCGACGGCAAGACCCTGTGGATGCACACTCAGAACGCGCCCGGATCGGGGCAGGAGTTGGCCAATCAGGGGCAGACCTTGGCGGCGAAGGCCAAAGGCAAGGGAGCGAAGAACGTGCGTCCGATGTCTCCCGAAGCCATCAAGGAGCACGAGGCGCCCAAGGCGAGCTCCCTCGACCTTGGCCGGCTGAAACAGGCGGGCCTAGACATGACGCTCATGTTCTGCCCAGACGTGGCGCACCCATTCGGGGCGTGCGACAGGGCGAGTTTGGCCATCGAACGGCAGGACGGCGAGGAGTGGGTGTTCACCGCCAGGCCCTCCGCCGAGGCGATGAAGTTGGCCGCTCAAGCTTACTCACTCCGCCTGACCCTCGGCAAACAGGATGGACTCCTGAGGAAGGCCGAATTCCTCAAGGAAAACAAGATCGACCGGTCGGATGTGATCTCGCAAGTGAAGATCAACAGCGGGCTGAAGAACGAGTTATTCATGTACGTTCCGCCGCCCGGGGTCGTTGTGAAGGATGGAACCGCCGATCTCCTCCAGGGCTTGGCGCAGGAAAAGGCGCAGCCTCAATAGCCCGGCGCATGACAGAAAGCCCCGCGAAGGCCGTGTTCGACGGCGCGGCGCCCGACGGCGTTGACGCAGGCGATGGCGTTCTTCCGGCGCTCCTTTCGCGCATTCCTTCGGACAGGCGAAGCGGCGCGAAGCGCCCAGCGGCTGCCGGGCGCTCCGAGGCCCATGATCAGGATGGGCGAATCGCCCCTAGCCATCTCCAGAAGTTCGGAGTGCGACCTCTAAGTCGTATAAGTCCTATGAGTCCTATAAGTCTTATGCGACTTCAAGGTCGCACTCCGAACTCACGGCAAATCGTTGGAAGGAAGCCCCAAATTCTCCGGCAAATCCGGCTTGACCGCCGCGACGCCCTTATGCCCGTCCGTTTTCCTGAAATGCGGGTTGACGAAGGGGGCCATGTCATATCCGAACCGGAACGAGCGATAGATTCCGTACTCGATCTTGGTGCGCGCGCCCCAGGGGAACGGGCTGATATATTCCCACACGATCTCGCCGTCCGGCGTCACTTCAAACAGGCGCCCCTTGTGGCAATCCAGCGAGAAGGTGTTGCCGTTGGGGAGGCGTTGCGCCGACCCCCAGGACGGGCTGAAGAACTTGCAGGTTTCCTTCCGGTTGAGCGGCTCGTGCTGGTATTCCCACGCCACTTCCCCGGTGGCCGGGTTGATCTCGATCAGGCGCGTATAGAAGCGGTTGACTGACGGATAGCGCGACCGCCCGCCGTTGTCGTAGATCAGGATATTGCCATTCTCCTGCATGGTCGGGTGATGCTGGCCGACCAGCTGACCCGGGCCGTCGCCCCATTTCCAGACGACCTCGCCGCTGTCCCGGTCGATGATATAGATGATGCTCGTGTGGCGTTGCGAGCCGAGAATGTTTCCCTTGCGAAAGCGCCGGTCCTTCGCGCCGAGGCGGTTGCCGGGCAGGACGCTCGCCGTGTTGTTGTGGAACACGTCGCCGCCCCGCTCGTGAATGATCCTCCGGGCTTCGGCGGAGAAGCCGAATTCCTCGAAATGATCGCTTGTCCGCCATTCCCAGACCACCGTGCCGTCCGGCTTGATCTCCTGGAAGTATTGATCCAGCAGCGGTTTCGCCGCGATCTCCGGCATGTCCACGAGTGTGTTCAGCAACAAGAGGGTGTTGCCGCTCTTCAGGCGCCGCACGTCGTGGTGCGGCCAGAAGCCCTCCGGCGCGTCCCAGCGCCAGACAATGTTGCTCTGGGGATCCAGATTGACAACCGCGCATTGGCCGACAGCCGTTTCGCCGACCCCCCGGGGATCGACCGAGCCAGGATCACGCCACAGAACGCCCAGCCAGCTGCCGTCGATCTGACGTTCCAGCACTTCGGCGTAGAGCTGCGGATCGGTCTTGACCTCCCATTGGTGAACCACTCGTCCCAACATATCCACGAGGTAAATCAAAGGAGAAAGAAAGGGCGTCACCACCGTGTATCCGTTGTAACA
>JAPLSS010000458.1 GCA_026398515.1 Candidatus Sumerlaeota bacterium
GAGGATGATCGTGTTGGGGCACGTCGCGGCGACGTGCAACGCCGCCGCGCTCCCCACCGGCCCGTTCGGATTGTGAGGCGCGAGGGCGATGCCGTGGGTCTCCGCGCAGGCCGCGATCTTCTTCATCTCCAGCACGCCGCCCGCGCGGCAGACGTCGGGCATGATGATGTCCAACACGTTCTCTTCGATGTAGCGCGCAAAGCCCCGGCGGCCGTAATAGCGTTCGCCGGCGCAGATCGGGACGGACAAAGCCGACGCGACCTTCTTCATGCCGTCGAAATTGTCCGGCTCGGTCGGCTCTTCGTAGAAGAAAATCCTCGCCGGCTCGATGCGCTTGCCGATGCGAATCGCCGTGGCTACGTCGAACCGCCCGTGCGCATCGATGGCGATCTTCACCGAATCGCCCACGGCCTTGCGCACCGCGAACAGGATTCGCAAGGCGCGCTCTTCGCGCTCGTCGTCCAGGCCGCGGTTCAGCGGATGATCCAAGGCGGCGCAACGGTTCGCCGGATCGCTGAAGGGGTCGAACTTGATGCCGGCGAATCCCTTTTTCACCGTGGCGGCGGCGCGCTCGGCGAAGGCGTCCGGCTCGTAGGCGCAGTTCTTAAACCATGCGTTGGCGTAGAGCGGAATCGTATCCCAGCATCGTCCGCCCAGCATCTGATAGACGGGACAGCCGAACGTCTTGCCGACGAGATCCCACAAGGCCATCTCGATGCCGCTGATGGCCGCCATGCACGCGCCATCCGCGCCGAGGTAGGCGGCGTGCTTCACCATCGCGGCCACGTTCTTCTCAATCTCGAGCGGGTCCTTGCCTAGCAAGACGGCTTCGAACTCCTTCAGGGCGGCGACAATGATCGGCCCGCCCGGGAACGAAGTCGCTTCGCCCAGCCCCTCCATGCCTTCGTCGGTGTGCGCCTTAACAAAGATCCAGGGGGGGCGAGCGTCCTGGCGGCTAAACACGCGGATCTTCGTGATCTTCATGGGCAAGGCTCCATGACATATTGCGATAATGCAAATGCTTCTCCCTTGCCGGCGGGATGCTGTCAAGAGCGTTTCCGCGGCTCGGTTCGCAGCGAAGGCTTGAGCCGTTATGATAACGCCCAATGGCGTCGCTCCGAACATGCCAAACCGCTTGACTTCAGCGGCGCGGCGAAGCCATTTGCGGCATCGCCTCGCGCATCAACCAAGGAGCCTCCATGACCCAATTGCCGGGACTCGAGTTGGTCGGACAACTGCCCGCCGCCAGCGGAGACCTCGAAGTCGCGCCGCTTCCGTCGCCGCGAATCGCCGCGGCGCCGGGCATGCAGTCGCCTCCGCCCGCGGGATCGAGAAAAGTCCATGATCTTCGCGAAGGGTGGGCGCTTCTCTCCATCGATCCCCAAACCGGAGCGTTGCGCGGCGCCGAGCGCATCACGGTCCCCCATGTCTGGCCGAACGACCGCGACTATCGCGCCGCTTGGCACGTTCTGCGCCTGAAAATGTCCAAGAGACGCGGCGAGCGGCTGTTCGTCCGCTTCGAGCAGGCGCCGCTCTTCTGCGCGCTCTTCGTCAACGGGCGCGAGTGCGGCCATCACTGGGGATCGTTCACCTCGTTCGAATTCGATGTCACGGATGCGGTTGTCGAGGGCGCGAATCTCTTCGCCGTGTACGTGCATGATGAGTGGGCGGGCATCGAGGGCGACAAGGCGCTTTGCCAGATGGGCCTCTCGCGGTTTCCCGAAGTCGACAAGACGCATCCCTACGCGTTTCCGGCGCGCGGCGGCTTGTGGGGCGACGCGACGCTTGAGCGCCGCGCCGAAGCATTCGTCAACGATGTGTTCGTCAAAACGTCCACGCGGCGGAAAGAGATGACGCTTGTTTGCGAAGTCGTCAACGCCGGATCGACGCCGCAATCGGTTGGTTTGGATTTCTCGCTCGTGGAATGGCCGGACGGGGCGCCGGTAGATCTCGCCATTCCGGCGCAAGAGATCGCCGTGGCACCTGGAGCGATTCAAACGTTGTCGGTTCGCGTTCGCTGGGACAATCCGCGCCTGTGGAGCACGGAGCATCCCGATCTCTATGTATTATATACGGCCGCGAAGACGGACCGCGGGCTCGACACCCTCGCCACTCGCTTCGGCTTTCGCGAATTCTGGGTCGAGGGAAAGCAGTTCATGCTCAACGGCTTTCCCGTCCGGCTGCGCGGAGAGTCGACCTATCGCTTCACGCCCAACCGCGATCTGAACCGCGAGATCTTCCTCATCTACAAGCGGGAACTGGGGGTCAACGCCGTGCGCAGCAGCGCCACGATTGGCCCGGCGGCGGTTTATCACGCGGCAGATGAAGCCGGGCTGCTCCTCAACGTGCAGTCGGCGATCTGGTCGGCGATGGGCCGGGGCTACCGCGCCGGCGGCGAGCGTTTCTTGGAGAATGCGCGGCGCGAATTCGGCGAATGGATCCGCCGCGACCGCAACTGCCCGTCAATCGTCATCTGGGACGCGGAGAACGAAATGCTCCGCGACGCGCACTGGGAATTGAACCGTCCCTGGGCGATGCGCCTCGACGATTTCATTCGCGAACACGACGATACGCGCCCCATCGAACACAGCGGCGCCGGATGGTATGATAGGAATCAGGATATTATACATATTCATATGCACGAGCACTATTCTCGCGTCATGACCGAATGGAAAGCGCGCGGCCGGCGGCCTCTCGTCATGGGCGAGTTCTGGGTCGGCGGGCGCGGCGAAGAGCGCCTCCCCTCCTCGAAAGAGGCTCATTCCAACCAGGGGTTCTTTGAGGAAGAAGCTAGGATGTACGAGCTGGCGATGCTGGAAATGCGCTGCCACGGGGTCTGGGGGATCATGCCGCTCACACTGCGCATCACTGCTTTTGTCAACCCGGAAGACGGCGGGAAGTGGTATTCCTGCGCGCCAGGCTCCAAGCCGACGTACACGACCCGCTCTCCCCTTGTTATCGAACGCCTGCGCCACGGGCTGGGAGATGTCACCGTCTTCTTCTGGCCCCCCGCGGAAGCTGCGATCGCAGGGGAAACAATGCAGCGCGAACTCGTCGTCTGCAACGACTCGGAATCGCCGCGTGAATTTGAACTCGAATGGGGAATGGAAGGCGATCAGACGCGGCGAGAGCGGCTTTCCATGCAACCCGCCGAACAGCGGCGTATCGCGGTCGAAGAGAAAGTCCCCGCCGGCAACACAATGCTCACTGCGCGGCTATTGGAAGGGGGCGCCGTTCTTTCGCGCGATACGTTGGAGGCGTGCGCCATCCCGCGTGACCGGTTGGTCGCGCCGAAGACGCAGCGCCGCGCGGTTGTCTATGAAGGCCGAACGGTCGGCGCGATGGAGACGCTGAGGCGCTTAGGCGTTCAAGCAGTCACGTGCGCCGAAGTTCCGGAAGGCGATCCGCGCGACATTCTTTGGATCATCGCGCCCGGCGCCGCCGACGCGACGCTCAACCGGCGGGCCGCGGCCCTTCGCACGTTTCTGGAGGCCGGCGGACGCATTCTGTGCCTTGCCCAGGAGAAATGGCCGCGTTGGCCGCCGATTCGCCTTGGCTTCTGGCCGGCCGCGCGGGTGGTCTCTCCCCCGTTCCGCGCGTTCGGCTTTCCCGAGTCGGACCGCAGCTTTTATTACAGCAAGTATGCGCCCATTTACGCCCCAAGCCATCCCATCTTCGACGGCATCCGCGCCAAGGATCTGCGTTGGTGGGCGGAGAATGACGGCCATGTGAGCGAAGACGCGCTCGTGCGTCCCGCGGCGGTCGGCGCGCGCGCGCCCGGGGCCTGGCGCGCGCTTGTGGGCGCCTGCCGCTATGAGAGCGCCTCGCTCGTCGAAGCGCGCGTGGGCGATGGATTGCTTATATTATGCCAATTGGACGTAATCGGCCAAAGCAAGTATGTTGAAGCGCGCGCGCTCTTATATAATATGTTAGCTTACTTGGATGGCATGGGGTGGTCTGGAGTTTCGCGTAATGTATCATTGGCCGGCAACCTAACCGCTGAACGGCTCTCCGCCCTGACCGGCGCCGACGCGGAATTGTTGCGGGGCGCTTCGCCCGAACGCGGCGGCGTGCTCCTCGCCGGCGATAATGCGTCCGTCGAGGAACTGGACCGTTGGGCCGAAGCGGGCGGAACGGTTCTGGTCCTCTCGGCCGAGACCGCCAACCGCCTGCCAGGATTCGCCGTCCGGCGTGAAGAAGGCATGGCCTACGCGGGAAGCCGAGGCGAAGATCATTCCCTTTTCTGGGGCATCGCTTCGACCAACTTCGCCGACTTTGATCATCCTATCATTCAGGGCGAGCTGGTTGCCTATCCTTCGGAATCCCGGATACTATTTCACGGGTTGAAGGCCCAGCGCGAACACATGTGGTTGAGTGGAACAAGCGTGGATCATTTCATGAAGAAACCGTCGGCGCCGGATGCCGCGGGACCGGCGGCGGTGTCCACGCCGCATGGCCGAGGCGAATGGATCGTGACCACCTGGACGCCATGGCTGGGGCGTTCGCCGCATGATGCGGAGCTGCTTTCAACAATCCTTGCCAACTGCAACGTGGCGCTGGCTATTCCGCCGCGCCATCGCCAGCGCGTGCGGGCGTTTCAGACCGTCGCGCTGGAAATCACGGGAAACCTGGATCGCTGGACCGACGACATGGAGGACAAGAACGTCTCGCCGTATTGCCACGCCGAGCCGATCGTTCTCTCGTTCGAAGACGCCGTCGCCGGCGCGCCGCAAAATGACGCCGAGTGTTCCGCGATTATGTATTTCCTCTGGGATTCCCGATATTTCTATGCCGCGGGCGCGGCCTTTGGGCCGGGCGATGACGTCGTCACGATGCGGCTGGGGGAGTCGACGCTCAGGATACATCCGATCGGCGAAGGCGCGCTGGCGTCGATCGCCGGGCCGCGTTCCACAGCCTTGGAAGCGGCGGGCCGACGTTTGCCTTCGCCCGATGCCATTGTTGATGCGCGCAATCTCGCCTTCGCCGTCATCGACCCGCGTGTCGGCGATCTGCGCGCTCAAGGGCGCGTCGCGACCCGCACGTTCGAAACGCGCGTCCCGTGGCGCGCGCTCGGCTTCGCGGCGCCGCCCTCGGAGCTTCGCGCGTTGATCCGGCTGGCGCCCAACAAGGGAACTATCCTGCAAGCGCCCTTGGAAGCGCGGGAGGATGCGCCGAACACCTGGCTCTCCGTCGCCCTCGCGCCGGGGTATAAGTGATGTTGCGAAGCTCCGCGTTGGATGACGCGGCCAGCCCTGTCCGGGCGCTGTAGTGACGCAGTCGTTCCCGCCTGCGCCGCTTGACCGCCTGAAGGCGGGACTACGAACTCACGCGAATCTTCGCCGGAGGCGCCGCGATCATCGTCTCCAGGATTCGCGCGGCTTGCGCGCCGCCGTCCGCGTCGGCCACGGGTTGCGGCTTGAGCGTCGCCAGGCGCGCGAGCGGCTCCTGCCACCGGCCCGCGGCGAAATCGCCCTTGCCGATCCGCGCCGCGCCGCCCCAGGCCCGCAGGGCGCGATCCAGCGCCTCGTATTCGGCGAAGTGATCGCGCTCGACGTAGAGCAACGGCACGCCGTTGGCCATGCATTCCCCGACCATGCCGTAGCCGGGCTTCGAAATGACGCCGTCGACGGAGGCCAGGACGTCGGGATGCCAGAACCGCCCCTGCTCCACTTGGCGCAGGTTCGGCGCGCGGCGCGTGTCGATCGCGGAGAACGTGAAGAAGTCGATCTCCGGAAATTGGCCGAGCGTGGCGACGTCGAAGGCCGCGCCGAGGTTGCTGGGATACAGGAGCAGCCAGCGCCGGCGCGGATCGGCGCCGTACGCCTCGGCGATCTCCGGGCGGCGGTTGCAGCCCTTGCGGGCGATCAATGAAACTCGTTGAACGCGCCGGAACAACGGCATGGGCACGTCGGGCGGCGCGATGACGGCCAGGTCGGCCATCGCGTATTCACCGCGGATCGCTTGCAGCAGGCCGCCATAGGCGGGAAATTCCCGGCAATACGGCTCGTAGATCTCCGCCCAGGTGAAATTGGCCACGGCCGCCGAGGGGAGGCCCACCTCTCGCGCCGCGGCGAACGGAAATGAGGCGATGTCGCTGACGACCAGCCGCGCTCCGACGCGCCGCAGCCATTCCGCCTCCGCCGGTATCCGCTCCCTGTTTTGGTTGGCGATGGCGGCGTACGACCGGAGCGTCTTCTCGCGGTCGATCTCCTGATTGTCGCCTTCCAGCGCGCCGCAATCGAACGTCGCAGCGGCGAAATGGAACGGCCGCTTGAGTTCCTGCCGAAAGAACCATTCGGGCGCGCCGCTCTTGATCCACACCGGGACGGAGGGGTCGAGATGGCGCAGGATTTCGATGGAGCGAACCGCGTGCCCCAGGCCGTGCGAGGAAATGTAGTAGACAAGGGGCATATCGGGGACCTTCCCGTGGCCCATGAAACCCGCGTCTCCCGCGCATGTCAAAGGGTAGCGTGGCGGGAAGACTGTCCACGCCACGCCAGGCTTCGCAACAGTTGGCGGGACGCCGGCGCCACACACCGCGCCTTGACTTCCCGGCGCGAAATGGCGATGGTGCGGTTTGACGTACGAATCCGAGCACACGACGGAGGGGGGGAGCCGAGAATCCATGGGAGCCGACACGGAAATGCTGGTGTTCGGCGGCAGCGCCAGCCGCCGGCTGACTCAACGAATCTGCGCGTACATCGGGATCGAGCCGGGCAAGAACGAAACGAAGCGGTTCCCCGACGGCAACATCTTCGTGCGCATTCTGGAGAACGTGCGCGGGCGGCGCGTCTACCTCGTGCAGTCGATCGCCTTTCCGCCCAATGACAGTTTCGTGGAACTGCTGTTCTGGATCGACGCGTTCAAACGCGCCAGCGCGGACACGGTGACCGCGCTCATTCCGTATTTCAGCTACGCCAAGGGCGACAAGAAGGACCAGCCGCGCGTGTCGATCCGCGCCCGGGTGTGCGCCGACGCCATCCAGGCCGCCGGGGTGGACCGCGTGGTGTGCATGGACCTGCACGCGGCGCAACTGCAAGGGTTTTTCCGCGTGCCCGTCGACGACCTGTATGCGATGCCGTTGCTGTGCGAACGCGCGCGGCGCTACGTGCAGGACGACCTGGTGGTCGTCTCGCCCGACCCCGGATTCGTCCGCAAAGCGCGGGCGTTCGCGTCGCGCCTGAACGCGGCCACGGCGATCGCCGATGAAACCCCGTCGGCGGCGGCCGGCGGCGCGCAGGTCATGGAGATCATCGGCGACGTGAAAGGGAAGCGGGCGCTCATCGTCGACGATTTCACGGCCACCGGCGCGACCCTGGTGGACGTGGCCGAAGAACTGGTGCGCCACGGGGCGAGCGAAGTCTACGTCGCCATCAGCCACGGGGCCGTCAATCAGGACGCGGTCGATCGCATCGAGGCCAGCCCGATCAAGAAGGTCCTGGTGACCGACTCGGTCGAAACGCAACCGGCCAAGTTGACGCGTAAGTTCGACATCGTCTCGGTGGCGCCGCTGCTGGGCGAGGCTATCAAGCGCATCCACAACCACGAAAGCCTCAGCGTGTTGTTTAACGCGTGACTCCGGGGTTTTCGCGAGAGGCCCCTTTTTCCTCGGCTCCTCGATTTGATCCCTGGTTGTCTTTTCCTGCGCGGGGCTCTGCGCGCTCAGTCTTCTTTCCGGGATCCTCCGCCCGATGACCTCGCCTGCCTTTCGCCCTCGTTCCCTCGGTCCATGCCGCATCTTGCAGCTGACGACTTCATCGTCCATCGGCGGCACGGAACGCATGACTCTGGAGCTGGCGCGCGGACTCGATCCCGCGCGCTTCGAGGTCGTCGTCGCCTCGCTCGACGGCCCCGGCGCGTTCACCGAAGCGTGCCGCGAAGCGGGGCTGCGCGCGTCGAATTGGGGTGTGGGACGGCCCATTCCGTGGAAGCTGCCCTGGCTGCGGGAATGCGTCCGGCGGGCGCGCGATCAGGAATTCGACCTCGTGCAGACCTATGGGTTGCAGGCCGATCTGGCGGGGCGCTTCTTCAAACGCCAACTCGGAAACCCGAAACTCGTCTGCAGCATCCGCAGCACCGACGCCTGGCGATCCCCTCTCCAGGTGCGGCTGGACCGCTGGACCGCGGGGCGCGTCGATCTGTTCATCGCCAACAGCGAGGCCGGACGCCGCAGCCGCATCGAACGCGAAGGGTTCGCCCCCGAGCGAATCCTGACCATCCACAGCGGCATCGAACTCGATCCGCCGGGTGTGGCCTCGCGGGAGGAGGCGCGGGCGGCGCTGGGGCTGTCGGAGCGGGACTTCCCCGTCATCGCCCACGTGGCCAATCTGCGGCCGATGAAAGGCCACGACGAAGCGCTAGAGGCCGCGGCGCGGTTGAAGGAGCGGCTGCCGCGCGCGGTGTGGCTCTTTGCCGGGCGCGACGATTCGCGGGGCCGCTATGCGAGGCGCGCGCGCGAACGGAGCGTCGGGGACCGCGTGCGCTTTCTCGGCTTTCATCCGCGTCCGCGTGAAATCGCGCGCGCCGCCGACGTCGCCATCCTTCCCTCGCATTACGAAGGCCTGCCGGCGGCGATTCTCGAAGCCATGGCCGAATCGCGCGCGATCGTGGCGAGCAACGTCGGCGGCATCCCCGAACTGGTCCGCCACGAACGCGAAGCCCTCCTCATTCCCCCCGGCCGTCCCGAAGCCCTGGCCGAGGCCATCGCGCGCCTGGCCGACGACGAACCGTTGCGGCTCGTCCTCTCGCGCGCCGCGCGCCGCCGCGCCGAGGCCGAGTTCGCCCTTCCGCGGATGATCCGCCGATACGAAGAGGCGTATGAAAGCCTGATGACGCAAAGGGGATAGGGAGACAAGGGAGGTGGGGAGATGATTGGAGATCGGGGGATGAGGCGGATCTGACTCAACTCCTTCATCCCCTCTTCTCCAATCATCTCCACATCTCCTTTTGGCTTGAAGCCCCGCACATCGCCGCCCTCCCTCTCTCCCGCGAAACCGCCCTTGCGGGGCGCGCCGAAAACAGGTAAAAACAAGGGGATGAAGCGCCATCTTCGCCACGGAACAGGACCTCTGCCCATGCCGACCCATTTCCCGCGCCTTTTCCGAAGCCGATCGTTGTTCGTTTCGCGCCCCATCGCGCCGCGCCCGGTCGCGCGGCTGTCCTTCGCCTTGGCCCTCGCCCTGGCCGCCGCCTTGTCGGCCACGGCCCCGGCCGCGGAATGGGCGAGTTCGCCGACCCTGACGCTGAAACAGGAGCGGCCGCGCCAACGCGTCT
>JAPLSS010000780.1 GCA_026398515.1 Candidatus Sumerlaeota bacterium
ACGGCCTTGGTGCCCTTGGCCCACGGCTCCTTCTCGAACACCCCCACCGGCCCGTTCCAGACGATCGTCTTGGCCTTGGCGATTTCGGCCTTGAGCATCTCGACCGTCTTCGGCCCGACGTCCACGCCCTGCCATCCGGCCGGCATCTTGTCGGCGTCGACGATCCGCGTCGGCGAGCTTTCGTCAAACTTCTCGACCACCACGCAGTCGACCGGCAGAATCAGCCGTACCTTCGATTTCTCGGCTTCGGCCAGGATCGACTTGGCCGTCTCGAACGTCTCCGCGTCGAACAGCGAGTCGCCGATCTCCCACCCCTTGGCCTTGTAGAAGGTGTAGGCCATGCCGCCGCCAATCGCCAGCGTGTCAACCTTCTTCATCAGGTTGGTGATGACGCCGATCTTCGTGCCGACCTTCGCCCCGCCGAGGATGGCGAGGAAAGGCCGCCGCGGGTTCATCACCGCCTCGCCGAGGAACTTGATCTCCTTCTCCAGCAGGTAGCCCGCGACCGCCTTGGGGAGGAACTTGGTCACCCCGACCATCGAGGCGTGCGCCCGGTGGCACGTGCCGAACGCGTCGTTCACGTAGAGGTCGGCCAGCGAGGCCAGCGCTTTGCAGAAGGCGTCGGCCGCCGCCTGCTTCTTCGGGTCGCCCTTGATCTTCTTCGGGTCGCTCCCCTCCTCTTCGGGATGGAAGCGCAGGTTTTCGAGCATCAGGATTTCGCCGTCCTTGAGCGCGGCGACGGCCTTCTCAACTTCGGGGCCGACGCAGTCGCGGACCGTCCGAACGGGGACGCCCATCAACTCGCTCAGGCGGTCGGCAGCGGGCTTCATGCGCGCGGACTCGTCGACCTTGCCTTCGGGGCGGCCGAGGTGCGAGGCCAGGATGATCTTCGCTCCGTCCTTGCGCAGTTTCTCGATGGTCGGCAGCGAGGCGCGCAGCCGCGTGTCGTCGCGGACCTTGAGGTCTTCGGTCAGCGGGACGTTGAAGTCGACGCGGACAAAGACGCGCTTGCCGCGGATGTCTCCGAGTTGATCCACCGTCAGTTTTGCCACGGGTGAAGCCCCCTTTTCGCGGATTGGCCGGCCGATCCCGCGGACGGACCGGCGGGTCGGACGCATGGACGTGAGAACCGGTTCAGCGTTCGGCGGAATATTCCGAAGGACGGGCGTTTGCGTCAACAAGCAATGCGGGAGTGGCGCAGGCTTTCCAGCCCGTGTCGCTGCGATGCCGCGCATCGGGCAAATCACAGGCTGGAAGGCCTGCGCCGCCTGGACATTCACAGCTTTCTTGTATTGAACGGTCCGGCGGTTCAGGATAAGAAGACTTTACGACCCGAGGGTCGCACTCCGAACTCGAGAGAACCCTTCCTTGAAACCCACGCTGCCCCGGTTGACTCATATCAGCGATACGGCCACGTTGGACCTGTACTTGCGCCTCGCGCTGGAAGAGGATGGCGCGTTCGCGGACGCCACCTGCCAGGCCATCGTTCCCGAAACGGCGCGGATGCGGGCGGTGATGATCGCCAAGGAGGGCGGCGTCTTTTGCGGCGGCATCGTCGCCGAGCGCGTTTTTCGCCTCATCGATCCGCAATTGCGCGTGCGGCGCCTGGCGCGCGAGGGCGCCGCCGTCGAACCGAAGCAGCGGTTAATGACGATCCACGGCCGAGTCCGCTCCATCCTGTCCGCCGAACGCGTGGCGCTCAATTTTGTCCAACGCTTGTCGGGCATCGCCACCTTGACGCGAAAGTTTGTCGAAGCCATCGCCAATCCCCGCGTCTCGCTCCTCGACACGCGCAAGACCACTCCCCTGTGGCGCGCGCTGGAGCGCTACGCCGTGCGCTCGGGCGGCGGGCGCAATCACCGCTTCGCCCTCGACGACATGATCATGATCAAGGAAAATCATGCCGATGCTATAGGAGGGGTGGGCCGCGCCGTGGAGCGGGCGCGGCGCGCCCGGCCCGATCTGCGCATCGCCGCCGAGGCGCGCACCGAGGCCGAAGCGCGCGAAGCCGCCGAGGCCGGCGCCGATCTCATCATGCTGGACAACATGAGCGCTTCCGAGATCCGCCGCGCCTTGCGCGCCATCGCCGGCCGCGCCCCGACCGAAGCCACCGGCGGAGTGACGCTTCGCACGGCGCGGTCTCTGGCCCGCACGGGCGTGGATCGGTTGAGCGTCGGGGCGATTACTCATTCCGCCCCGGCGCTGGATGTTTCGCTCGATTTGGCGCCGCAGGAAAAACCGGGGACAGGCACGCTTTTCCGGCGGCGCGTCGGCCGGGAAGCCTGAGAACTCCGGCCGGAAAAGCGAGCCAGTCCACGCGGCCGCCATCGCCGCGACGGTTGAACGTCATGAACACCTACTCCCACGAAGCCATTCAGAAAATCCTGGGCCTGCTCGATCCCGTGGCCGTTCTCCAGCTGATCGACTACCGCCCCGAGACGATCCAGGTCACCGACGCGCACGTGAAGTCCTTCTGCCCGATTCACAAGGAGCAGGTTTTTCGCACGCTGTTCATCGAACGGCGGGACAAGCGCTTCCGCTGTTCCTTTGCCCTCTGCCCGGGGTCGCGCGCCGGAAACCTGATCCGGTTGTATGCCCTGGCCAAGGGCCTCGCCGAGGACGAAGCGGCCCGCCAGTTGATCGAGGCCTTCGGCTTCACCGTCGATCTGCCCACGGTCGACGATTTCGTCGAGCGGACGCTGAAGGTCGCGCGGAACTTCCTCGACATGGAAGTGGCCGCCGAGGCCGAAGCCGCGTTCCGCAAAGTCATCGAGGCCGACGCGAACAACCTGGCCGCCCATCGCGGCCTGCTCGCCGCCCTGGCCATGGCCGGCAAGGCGGCCGAGGCGCAGGGGCAGCGCCTGGAAGTGGCCCGCCTGGCCAAAGAAGAGAACAACCTGCAGACGGCGCGCGAGGCGCTCGAGGCGTACCTGGCCGAAGCGCCCGACGACGAGACGCGCCGTTGCGAACTGATCGAGGCGTATCGCGCGCTCGGCCTGGAGGAAGAGCAGATCGCGCAGTACATGACCCTGGCCGAACGGCTCGAAGCCGCCGGGCGCGTCGACGAGGCGCTGGAGATGTATCGCGCCATCGACGAGCTGCACCTCGGCGTGGTCGACGTCTTCCCCCACGTCGTGCAGTTGATGAAGGCCGCCGGACGCCGCAGCGACGCCGTCGCGCAGCACTTGCGGCGGGCCGACGATCTGGAACGCCGCGGCCTGCGCGAAGAAGCCCTCGCGTGCATAAACGACGCGCTGGACATCGATCCCGAGCGCGCCGAAGTGCGCTGGCACGCCATCGAAATGGCCGCGCGCGGTCCGCTGGACGCCGCCGCCTTGGCGCTGGCGCTGAAGTGGGTCGACGGCTACATGGAACGCCAGTCGTATAACGAAGCGCTCGAAGGGCTGCGCCAATTGGAGGGCGGCGCGCCAGGAGACGAACGCATTCTGGACCGCACGATTCAGATCCTTCAAGCGCAGGGCAAAACCTCCGAGGTCGAATCGCTCTATCTGCGCATGGTGGATGAGCGTCTGGCGCGCGGCGACTTCGACGGAGCGCTCAAGCGCCTGGAAACCCTCCTGCAAAGCCGGCCGGATTCGCCTGACCTCCTGCTGCGCAAAGCCGACCTCCTGGAACGAGTCGGCCGCACGGAACTGGCGCGCCGCGCGTACGCGCAGTGCCTCGAAGCGCTGCGACGCGACCGCTTGTGGGCCAAGGCGGTCGAAGTCCACGACAAGGCGCTGGCGTTGCAGCCGGACAGCCTGGACCTGCGCGAGGAGCGCCTGCAGGCCCTCAACGAATTGGGCGAGACGCAGGCGGCCGTGGACGCCTGTCTCGATCTGGCCGACCGCTATCTCGACCGCGACGAGGCCGAGCGCGCCTTGCGGAAGATCGAAATGGCGATCGAACTGGCCCCGGAGTCCGCGGCGCTCCACCAGAGGCGGGCGCGCGTGGCCGAGCGGCTGGGACGGCGCGACGAAGCGACGCAATCGCGCCTGCGCGCCGCCGAATGCCTGATGGCCGCCGAGAACTACGCCGCCGCCGCCGCCGTGCTCGAGGAAACGTGGAAGGCCGGAATCGAGGAGCCGGAGACCTTGTTCCGCCTGGCCGCGTGCGAAGAGCAGCTGGGCGAAACCGGACGGGCGATCAAGCACCTGGACGAACTGGCGCGCCTGTGGGAGAAACGCGAAGCGTGGGACAGGTGCGAGGCGGTTTTGCGCCATAGTCTGGAAGTCGATCCGGCGAACGTGGAAGCGCGCGAGCGCCTGGCCGACGTGATGGGCCGCTTGGGGCGAACGGCCGAAGAGGTCGCGCTCCTGCAAGAGGCCGCCGAGCGCCTGCTGGCCGAGTCGACCTATTCGCGGGCCGAGGGCCTGTGTCAGCGCATCCTGGCGCGCCGCCCCGACCACGCCCCGGCGTTGGAGATGCTGGTCCGCGTCAACGAAGCGGCGCAGAAGGCCCAGGCGGTTCAGGACCTTCTCCTGCGGCTGGCGGACATCTACAAGGCGCGCGAAGACCACGCCGCCGAACGCAAGGCCTATGAGCGGATTCTGGAGAAGTGGCCGGAGACCATCGCCGCGCGCCGCCGCTATGCGCTTCTCCTGTGGGATCTGCAGGACCTGTTGCGCATGAAGGAGGAGGCGCGCCGGCTGTTCGCGTCGCTCCTGCGCACGCGCCGCTTCGACGAGGCCGCCGCCGACCTGGCGCAACTGCAACGGCTCGCCCCCGATGAGCCGCTCTTCCTGGAACTGGCCGCGCTCCTCTACGAGAAATGGGCCAAGCCGGAGGAGTGGGCCGCCGCCGTGCGCGCGCTGGCCGACCTGTATCGCCGGCGCGGGCTGTACTCCGAGGCGGCCGAATGGACGACGCGCCTGCTGGAGCGCTTCCCGCGCGATGAAGCGCTGCGGGCCGACCTGATCAGCCTCCTGCTCAAAGACGAGCGCGCGGACGAGGCGGCGCGGCAATACGCGCAACTGGCCCGCCTGCACATCGAACGGGCGGCATGGGACGACGCCATCGCCGCCTACCAGGCCGCGCTGGAACTCAACCCCTCGTACGCCGAGGGCATGATGGCCCTCGTGCGCCTGTATTTTCAGAAGCAGGACTACGAGGCGGCGGTCAATCAGATCCACACGCTGGCCGAATTCCACGAGCACCAGGAGCAATACGACGAAGCCATCGCCACCTTGCGCCTGGCGTTCGAAGTCGATCGCGAGTCGGTCGACGTGCGCAAACGCATCATCGACCTGCTCAAACTGAAAGGGGCGGTGGCCGAGGCCGCCACCGAACTGGACAGTTTGCGCACCGTGTATGAAGCCAGGGAAGACTGGGATTCCGCCATCGCCACGTTGCGGGACAAGGCGATGCTGCAGCCGGAAGATCGGGCCCCTCGCGCGCAACTGGTCGACACGTTGCGCCGCCGCGGGCGCAGCCAGGAGCGGTTCGCCGAGGAACTGGGGCTGGCGGAGTTTCACCTGCGCCAGCAGGACGCCCCGGCGGCGCTGGCCGTGCTGGACCGGTTGGTGGAAGAAGATCGGAATTCGCTGCGCGCGCGGCGGATGCGGGCCGAGGCGCTGGCCCTGTCGGGCGACGACAAGAAGGCGCTGAGCGAGTTTTTGGAAATGTCGCGGGAGATGGAGACTTCCGTTCCCGTGCGATCGATGGAGGCGCCGGCGGCCTCGGCTCCCGCGCCGGCGTTGCGGGTGGTGCCTGAATACGTCTTCGACGCCTTTGTCGTGGGGTCGCGCAACAACTTCGCCTATGCGACGGCGCTGGCGGTGGCCAAATCGCCGGGGCAGCAATACAACCCGCTGTTTCTCTACTCCGACGTCGGCATGGGCAAAACCCACCTCCTGCACGCCATCGCCAACTACACCCTGGAGCATCATCCCCAGCTGACCGTGCTCTATACCAGCGCCGACGAGTTCACCACCGAACTGGTCGACGCCATCGAAAACAACACGGTCAAGTCATTCCGCGCGCGTCACAAAGCCACCGACCTTTTCCTCCTCGACGACGTGCAGTTCCTCGCCGGCAAGGAGCGGGCGCAAGAGGAGTTCTTCCACATCTTCAATACGCTCTTCCAGGCGGGGCGCCAAATCGTCGTCTCCTCCGACCGCCCGCCGAAAGCGCTGGCCCACCTGGAGAAGCGCCTCGCCTCGCGGTTCGGCGCGGGAGTCACCGTCGACATCCAGGCGCCCGACGTCGAGACGCGCATCGCCATCCTCCAGCGCGAGATCAAACTGGTCGAGGACGCGACGCTGCCCGACTGGGTCGCCACGCAACTGGCCCAGCAACTCGAAAGCAACGTGCGCGAGCTCAAAGGCGCGCTCAACCAGGTGGTCGCCCTCGTCCGCCTCGCCGAAGGGGCGCCGAGCGAAGAGGCCCTGCGCGAGATCGTGGAGCGGGTGTTGCAGACGGTGTAGCCGGATTCGAAGGACGCCTTTAGTACTACTTAGCCAGACTCCTCGGCCGGCTTTGACCCATCCTTCGTGAGGTACCAGAGAATGCTAGAAAACCACGACTTGGGGCTTGTTGACTCCGGGGCCACGTCTGCCTCCGACGGTCCGAGAAGCCTTGCAGAATGTTGATATTCTTAAACATAGAGAATGTAGCCAAGTAATATTAGGCCCTCTTTCCCGAAATCTTGCGCTTTTTCCGGCTCGATCCCGATCTTCTTGGTGGGCGTGCAGGCCGCGCGCCGTAGCCTCTGAGCATCATCACGTGACAGGCTCGGGCGGCCAGCGTTCGGGGAAGCCCTGAAGCCGCTGATCCGCGGTTTTTGAGATTCCTTTCGCGGCCAGGATCGCCTCGACCTTCTGCTCCGTCGCCAAGTCCGGCAGCCCAACCAGGAAGGCGCGGCCGTCTCGGCGCGTCAAACACAGGATCCTGGAGGAATCCTTCTCAAAAAACGCAAAGGAACGCAGCGGATCAAAACGAACCCCGGTGGAGTTGGGACCGTGGCTTCGGCGCGCCGAGTTTTCGTAAATGATCACCGTGCCCGGGCCCGAAGTCTCCAGCAGGGGTCTAATGTACACCTGAAAGAGCGCAATCAGAAAACCGACGCCGATCGTGATGAAAAAAACTAAAGGCGTTCTGCCGGGATTTGAGGAGCCATGACCCAATCGCGACATCTCGAACAATGCGACGATCACTACCAACACGGGAACGGTCCACCACTTTCGGCGTCGCTTCTCCAGTTGATCGATCATTGCGCCGACCGCAACAGGCTCTTCCCATTCCAACAGTTTCCTGGGGAGCAGTTTCATCTAGACCCTGTCTACTGGGTTCAACGGCTGACGGACCGCGGAGAACACAGGCGACGAAGTTCGTCAGGCGCCTGGCATCCACTTCCAAGATTACCAGCCAGACGCCCGTGAGCGCAAGTGCGGGATTGGCGCGCATCCCCCCGCTCGAGGATCCGCGCCGTCTCCGCCTTGCGCTCCGCCTCGATCAGTTCGTGGAGGTTTTTCTGCCATCGGGGCACCGGCGATTTCCAGGTCGGCCAGGCGGTGGCTGACCTGGACGAGTTGGGCCGACAGTTCCTGATAGCGGCAAAAGGCCTCGATTTGCTGGCGGTACAGCGCCGCCTCCGCCGGGCCGTGCAGTTGCTTGCCCCGGGTTTTGCCGCCTCGTTTGAACGTGTAGGTGGGGTACGGGCCGCGGCGGTAGGCGCTGCCATCCTTTCGCATCCCGTTGGCTCCCGTTTTTCTCTTGCCAAGTCTCCGGCGTTCGGCATCCTCAATCTCCACACCGAACCGAAAGGACTCCGCCGCCGATGAACGCTCCCGCAACGGACGAATGGAAGCGCCTGTACGACGCCGCCGACGCGTTTCGCAAGCAGGCCTGTTGGACCTGGATGTATGACAGCGACCTGGTCGCCGTGCACGACCCCGAGACCGGCGAGGCGGCCTATTGCTCCGTCATGGGCGGGGCGGGCCAATTCTTCGGGCTGGGAGTCTATCGCGGCCCCGAGGGCTTCCACGCGCTGGAAGCGATGTTCGACGATCCCGCGGCTTGCGATCCGATGCGCGCCATGTTCGAGATAAACTGCCTGGTCGCCTCCTTCGGCGACCGCGGCGAACTCGACAAATCGGACCTGGAGACGATCCGCGCGGTCGGGCGCCGCTATCGCGGACGGAACGCCTGGCCGCAGTTCCGCAGCTATCGGCCGGGCTATGCGCCATGGCTCCTGGAGGCCGCCGAAGCGCGGCTCCTTGCCGCGGCGCTGGAGCAGTTCGCCGACGTCGCCGCGCGCTATCGAAACGAACCCGAGCTGCTGGAGCCGCCGGACGACGACAACGAGGCGATCCTCACGCGCGTGCCGGTGAAACACAAGGGGGGACTGGCATGGGAGGATCGCTGGATCTGCCCCGAGTCGCTGCCCCAGCCGGCGCCGCAGCCGGCGCCGATCATCGACTTGAAGCGCCTGCGGGAGATCGAACGTCTCGCGCGGCCGTGCCAGGGCGCATGGGAATTGGCGCTGACCCTCCTGCCGACCGCCGTCGCCGAAGGAGAGCGCCCGTATTATCCCTATGGCCTCCTCTGCGTGGATCGGGCCTCGGGCATGGTGCTCGGCATGCAACTGGCGCCTCCAAGCCAGGTCCCGGAATCCCTGCCCGATCTGATCTTGAAGACTCTCGAAAAGATCCCCGCGCATCCGGCCAGCATCGCGTTCAGCAACCCTCTGTTGCGCACGACGCTCGAAGCCCTCGCTCCTTCGCTCGGCTTCCGGCCGAAACAGCAGCCGTCGCTTCCCATGGCCGACCAGGCGCTGGCGGCCATGAGCCAGTTCCTCCTGCACGGCGGAATGCCGTAGGCCGGAGGAATGAACCACGAATGCACGCAAGGGCACACGAATGGTCGCGAGATTCGGAGCGGCGAGCGAGCCGGAGAATCCCCCACGGAGACACAGAGGTCACGGAGAGGCGAACCGTTGACTCGCCGTTCTCCGTGTTCTCGGTGTTCTTCGTGTTCTCCATGGCTCCGCGGCGATTCGCCGGTTGGCGCCGTTTTTCCGCGGCGGCGTTGCCGTGCCAGGTTTTCCGTGTCTTGATAGCGGATTTGCCGCCAATCGCTTCGCCCAAGGAACGCGCCGCGTCTCCGCACGCGTGAGACGCCTGCTTCCGGAGGCCTGTTATGACCCCTCTTCGAATCGCCGCAGTCGCGGCCCTTCTGGCATGGACCCATCTGGCTGGATCCCAGCCGGCTCCCTCCCCCGCCTCGGCGCCCTTCCCGGATTTCGAAGCTTTGCGGGGCGCGCCGGCCGTGTTGCGCCTGTATTGGAATCCCGACGAGGACCCGGCCAGCTATGAGGCCATAACGGTTTCCATGGATGGCCCCGCCTTCCGCATCCTCGATCGGCCCGACATCCCCTCCTCGGCCGTCGTCGCCTTCGTGGGAGCGGATCAGACCGATCCGGCCGTGCGCGACGTCCTGGGCGGCAACGTCGGGGCGTGGCGATTCAGCGAAGGCCGGTTCGAGGTCAACTGGGGTTTGAATCCGGTCAAGGGCAAGGTTCTCCTGAGGGACGCCCTCGGCGGCCCGATTCCCAACGCCAAGGTTGTTCTCCATCTGGACGATCGCGCCAACGGGCAGAGACTTCGAATCGAGTTCGAGTTGACGAGCGATAGCGAGGGGGCGCTGGACTGGATGGAACCATGTGGACTTGTCTCCCCCCTGTGGCCACGGATTTCCGCGCCGGGATACGGCATCAGCGAATTGCCTCAACGCCCCATGCCGGGCGGGACAATCGTCATCCCGCTGCAGATCAAATGCAACACAGTCACGACGCCGGGCGAGGGGCTGATTCAAACGCCCGGGGAATGGACGGTGTATTCCGACGACGCAGGGAGGTTCAGCCTCTACCTGCCGGACAAGAATGAGCTCGGGGAGCGGGGAAGCCTGATTCCGCCATATTCCAAGTATCACCTCAGCGTTCATCCTCCCACGGGTTCCGCCTATCTGCCCTACACCGGCCTGCACGCCAACACGGAAGAGGCGCACATTCAACTGCTGTCCGCCGAGGGCCAATTTGCCCACACCTTCGCCTTCACGGACGAGAACGGGAGGCCCCTTGCGTTGGAGAGTCTGAACAACTTGCTGGTCAGAGTCCAACAGAGTCATGTGGGCGAGATGCTGCCAATCGACGGCGAAACGCTGCGCAATGGCGGCGTGGTTCCGTTTGGCATCTACTCCGCCCGCTTCAACGACTCCCGCCGAAACGTCCATCAATTCGAGCCATTGCCGGTGACGTCCGACAGTCCGCGGGACCTGGTGTTCACGATGGCCAATGGCGTGCTGTATCGGGGACGGGTGGTCGACGCGCCGACAGGGAGGCCGCTGGCCGGCGCCGTCGTCTTCGCGAGCAACGCCGGCAAGTCGGACAAGCGCCTCGCCCTTGACGCGGAGCACTGGAAAGCCCTCCACGCCCTCCCGCCCACGCCCGCCATGGACGATCCCGCGCTGAAGCCGATTCTCGACCGTTATGCGGTGAATGCGATCGTTCGCACCGGCGCGGACGGGAAGTTCGAGGTCCAGGCGCAGGCGGGAGAGAATATCCACGGCTTCATCGTCTGCGAGGAGAACTACCTTAGCCTCGAGCATGGGACGTTCAAGAGCAAGCCGAACGACCAGGGCGTCGTCGAGATTCCGGTCATCGGCATGTTCCCGGCGGCCTACGCGCAATTAGAGGTTCAGACCAAGGCGGGGAAAGGCGGGCAATTTCTGCCCGTGTGGGCGACCCCGCCCCAAGGCAATCCCGAGTGGGCCAAGCCGCTCCAGTTCAGATCCTGGACGAGCATGACGGAACGGCGATTCGTCCTCGAAGGCTATCTTCCGTGCAACGAGCGGACGACCTTTCCGGTTCCCGCCCTGGCGAGCGTCCGAGTTAAGATCGATCCGCCCTTCGACCCGCAACGTAGCGCGCCGCGCATCCAGCAGCCGTTGTTCCTCCAGCCGGGCGAGGTGGCCGACCTTGGGGTCCTCTTCTTCGCGCGACAGCAGTCGATAGCCGTCTCCGTGCAAGTCCTCGACCCCCGCGGCGCGCCGGTCGAGGGCATCCCGATTCGGCTTCATCGGGAAGGCGGCTCCTGGGAGGTCCCTCACAACACCGACGCGCAGGGCAAGGCGTACTACACCCTCCCGGCGAACTCGCGCGGCGAGTTCGGCTGCACGGGCCTTCTTCATGCCCCCAAGGTCCGTGAGACGGTTCCCTTCCAGATCGGAGGCCAGGAAGACGCGGGGAAGGTCTTCACCTTGACCCTCTCCGACGAGATCATCCGAACGGCGCTGTCCAAGTGAGATGCGGTTGTCGACAGCGCTCCCGCCTTGCCAGCCTTGACACAGCCTCTCCTCCCCGGCAATCTCCCGTCCGGCTTCTCGGCGTTTCTCCGCAATCGCTTATCTTCTCGTTCAGGAACCGGTTCGCATGTCCGCACGCAAGCTCGTCTTCTTGTTTCCCGGCCAGGGGTCGCAGGCCGTCGGCATGGGCCGCGGTTTGTACGACTCGTATCCCGACGCAAAGGCGGTCTTCGAGCGCGCGGACAAGGTCCTCGGGCGCTCGATCGCGCGCCTATGCTTCGAAGGGCCGGAGGAGGAGTTGGTCAAGACGGCCAACCAGCAGCCGGCGCTCTACACGGTCTCCATGGCCGCGCTGGCCGTCCTGCGCGCCCGTGGAATCGAGCCGGCGGCCACGGCGGGCCACAGCCTCGGCGAATATGGGGCGCTCGCGGCGGCAGGCGTGTTCGATTGGGAAACCGGCCTGCGGCTGGTGGCCGTGCGCGGGCGGGCGATGCAGGAGGCCGGCGAGGCGCGTCCGGGGGCGATGGCCGCCGTGATGGCTGCGCTCGACGTGGTCTGGGAGGCGTGCGAAGAGGCCGGCGGGATCGTGGCGCCGGTCAACTTCAACGCCCCGGAGCAACAGATCATCAGCGGCGAGACGGCGGCGGTGGACTCCGCCATCGAGCGCCTGGCCCAACTGGGCGTGCGGCGGGTGGTGAAACTGCCGGTGAGCGCCGCGTTTCATTCGCCGCTGATGGCCGCGGCGGTCGCGCCGTTGTCGGCCGAGTTGAGCAAGGCGAGTTTTGCCGAACCCAAAGTTCCGGTCATCGCCAACGTGACCGCCGCGCCCGTGCCGTCGGGCGGCGAAGTCAGGGCGCTTCTCGAGCGGCAAGTGACGGGAAGCGTGCGTTGGGTCGAGTCGATGGAGCGCCTGGGCGCGATGGGCTTCGACACGTTCATCGAGGTCGGCGCCGGCAAGGCGCTCGCCGGTTTGGCCAAGCGGATCAACAAGGCGTGGACCGTGCTGCCGTGCGGAACGCCGGAAGAAATCGAGAGGATTTTGGATTTTTGATTTGTGATTTTCGATTGAACCGACAGGAGACCGCGGAAGACACCGAAGACACGGAATAACACCCCATCCGACCGTGTGTCATTGCCTGCGGAAAGAAGGGAAGAATCGGTTCGACGCGTTGTCTTTCCGTGTGTTCCGTGTGTTCCGTGGTCCTCTGTCGTTCCAATCGAAAATCCCAAATCGAAAATCGAAAATATCCCCAGGGGGTTGCGGATGCTTCTCCAAGATAGGATCGCCGTAGTCACCGGCTCGGGACAGGGCATTGGGCGGGCCATCGCCCTGAAGCTGGCCTCGGAAGGCGCGCACGTGATGATCAGCGACGTCATGCGCGAGACGGGCGAGGCGACGGCCAAGGACGTCGAGGCGCTGGGGCGCAAGTCTGTCTTCGTCCCGTGTGACGTCGCCAACTCGGAGGAAGCCAAGAATCTGATCGAGGAAACGGTCAAGGCGTTCGGCCGCGTGGACATCCTGGTCAACAACGCCGGGATCACGCGCGACGGGCTGGCCATGCGCATGAGCGACGCGGACTGGGACCTGGTGCTGGCTATCAACCTCAAAGGCCCGTTCAACTGCTCGCGGGCGGCGATGCGCCCGATGATGAAGCAGCGCTCGGGGCGGATCATCAACATCGCCTCGGTGGTGGGCGTGATCGGCAACGCCGGCCAGGCGAACTACTCGGCCTCGAAGGGCGGCTTGATCTCGTTGACCAAAACGCTGGCGCGGGAACTGGCCAGTCGCCAGATTACGGTGAACGCCGTGGCGCCGGGCTTCATCCGCACCCGGATGACGGACGTGCTCGACGAGAAGGTCAAAGAGGCTCTGATGGCCCAGATCCCGCTGGGGCGCCTGGGCGAGGCGGACGACGTCGCCAACGCGGTCCTCTTCCTGGCCTCGGACCTGGCGGCGTATCTGACGGGACAGGTCATCCACGTCAATGGCGGCATGGCGATGCCGTAGGAGGCTCGAGGGGGGGCGATTTTCGATGGGCGTGGCGGCGGGAATCCGGCCCCCTTAAGCGAATCGAAAAGTGAAAAAGGCAAAATCGAAAATTGACAAGCCCGCGGGCGACTGCGATAAAGAGAACCGGTGGCTGCTTGTCGGCGCGGGTTCGCTCTGGCCAACCCACGCGGCTCGGCGCAACGCCCACGATTTTCACATCATTCATTCTTCACTGACGGAGGCGCTCGAATGGATCCCAAGAAAATCGCAATTCTCATTGTACTGCTGATCGGGCTGGTGTTTGCCGGCCGGTGGACGTGCCAGAAGTGGAAAATGTATCACCCGCAGCCCCGAGGCGGCGCGTATGGCTATGGATACGGCTATGCGAAAAAGGGCGCCCCAGGAACTCCGGGCGGAGCGCAGGCCACTCCCGCCGCCCCAACGGCTCCAGCGACGCCTGCGGCGTCGGCGGCTCCAGCGACGCCCGCGGCTCCGGCGCCCACCCCGGCGCAGTGATCGCCGATCGTTGCGGCGCATATCGAGTCAACGGTTCTATTTCCGTGCTGTTCCTGCCAAGGCGGAGGAGTGCGCTTTCCTTCGCCTTTTTATTTGTCCGGGGAGACGGCGGAGCGCGCGGCTCCGCGCGACGCGTTCTTGCAGTGCGCTGGCAAAGCAAAGCGCCGCCACCGCTTTGGACGGTCCGCAAACCCCACAAACCACAAGGTTTCCGTCGCGTCCGGCAAAGCGCCGTCGCTGCTTCGCTTTGCCGGCGCGCTCCACGGTCCGCCGGCTTTCCCCTCTTCCAATTCGGAACAGAACGTGCTCTGAGGGAGAATGCAACGTCGCGGCGCGGCGGCCCAACGGGTCGGACGTTTGGCGGTTCCGGCCCAGGAAAGGAAGACAGACACGAAAAATCGGCCCGAAAATCGGCGAAAGGCGCTCAAGAACGGACGCAGACGCTCGAAATGCGAGCTGGGGCGGCGCGGAGGGAATTTGCCGCCGACGGGTAGATTTTGGCCGGTTCGCGAAACGCGGCGGCCGGTTTTTCCCCGTGTCGCTCCGCCAGTTCCTTCGCCGTCCAGTTTGAGATTGCCATTTCCTTGCGGGAGCGGATATACTTCTATCCAAAGGGATGGGTGCGCGCCGTACGCGGACCCGCCGAGCGGCGGC
>JAPLSS010000531.1 GCA_026398515.1 Candidatus Sumerlaeota bacterium
AGCCATGGCGATTCCGCCATCGTCGGTCGTTCGAGATCAGGGTGTCAACGCGAACGCGAAGGGGCCGGCGGTGGCGGCGTCCCAGGCTTTGAAATTGAGGAAGAAGACGAAGACGCCGCCGGGGGGAAGGGTGAAGTCGGCCCAGCCCGCGAAGAAATCACCTTTGGAGGAATCGTAGGCCAGGCCGCCGTAGTCGAGGAAGGTCCACGGCGAGAACTGCGGGAAGGCGCTGGAGGGGCCGTCGGGCGGGGCGATCCAGCCGACGCCGTTCTGATAGATGGCGATCTGGTCAAGCCACGTCCCGTAAACCTCAGGATTCCAGTGCAGCCGCCAGACCCCGCCGTCGCGGTCCTCGACGGAGAGACCGGCGGGCGCGTGGGGAATGCCGCTATAGACGATCAGTGTGGCGGGATTCAGGCACGGCAGCCAGGTTCCGTCCCACCACTGGTTGGAGATCCAGGCGAAGTAGGCGCCGGTCTGAGCCACGTCCATCGCGCCCGAGCGCGCCGGCGGGAGAAACGGATACCACATCGTCCCGGCCGCCCCGCGAGGAACGAACTGGGCGGCGTAGACGTCGTAGGCGACCGCGAGATACTGGGCGGGCGTCGTGCCGTTGTCGTCCGTCCAGGTCAGGCCGACCTCGCCGCCGCCGGCGTCCACCGCGCCCGAGAGCGAAGGAGACACGGGGGGGGAGACGAATTCGTATTCATACGCGCCGATGTCGAATTCCTCGCCGGTGTGGTCGGCGCCGACGCCGGGGATGTCGACCGGCCTTGGCGCGCCGTCGTAATCCGCGGTCAGCGGCACGGTCGTCCCGCGGTCAATGGCGGCGGAGTTGGGCAAGAGATGATAGTCCCCCGCCGCCTTATTCACAAACGCCGGATCGCCGTCCAGATTGCCCGAAGCATCCGGCAGAGCTTCGTTAACGTCCGCTCCGGTCGGGCATTTATAGCCCCCGCCCTGGACGGCATAGGGATTCCCATAGAACAGGTTGTTCTTTGGGATCAGGAATGAATCGTAGTCATAGCCGATGGCGTTGGGCGAGTTGTTGGTGAAGATCGTGTTGGTGGCGTAGAGATGGGATGGAAACCGAACGGGAGGTATAGGCGGGCTGACATATTGAGTGAGGGAATACAAGCCTCCCCCGGAATTGCCCCAGCCGGTGGCTGTGTTTCCCGCGACAGTGCAGTTCCGTAAGTAGTATGAATAGCCACAAGCGCCCCCGCCGTACGTGGCCGTGTTGTTGGCGATGATGGAATTGGCAACGTAGCACCCAAAAGCGCCCCCGCCGTATGTGGCCGTGTTGTTGGCGATATAGCAATCCGTGACGTTGTCCACCCCATATATGCCCCCGCCGCTTTCGGCGGAGTTGCCGCTGATCACGCAATCCCGCACTGTGGTCAAGTAACTAGAATCACAGATTCCGCCGCCCTCGTCCAGAGTGCTGTTGTTCCGGATCATGCAAAATGATATTTCTGTGTTCTGGCAGGAACTTAGGTAAATGGCGCCCCCAGATTGCTGGCTAGTATTGTTTTCGAATGTACACCTCCGAATCACGAGGTCACGTGTCGAGCTTCCATAGATCCCGGCGCCCCCATTCCCAATACTGTTATTCCCGACAAAATCACAATCCTCAATCACACCGGTCGTCCATCCTAATTTCACCGGAGCATAATGACTCTTTGTGAAACGGCAATTCCTGATGCAACCCTCTGGCGCACCACCGTAAAAGGCCCACCCAGTGTTCTGAGTGTTAAATCCGTCGATAGTGAACGAGTTCTCGGGGTCTATTAAAAGAATCTCCGTCTCGCTGAGGCCCGTCCCGTCCAGAATAGTGGCATGAGCCGACAGATCCCTTTCGCCTAGCAAAGACTCAGTCTTGGCGAACCCCCCGTAGAGGGAAAGATCGGTTTTTAGGACGATGTGGCCGAAATAAAGGCCTTCCGCCACCCAAATCTGGTCGCCATTGGAGGCCGCGTCGACTGCCTCCTGAATCGTCTTCTTCGCCGTCGCCCAGGACAACCCATCCTTCGAGGCGCTGGTCGCGGCATCGACATACCAAGTGGCGCCCGCGAACGCGGGGAAGGGAAGGAGAAAGCAGAAAAACGCGACACGAAAAACGGGGGCTAGGCGTCTTCGGGGCCTGGGGTTCATCTTGCGCAGCCTTCCGGTCCGCTAAGGATTCGGACCTTGGAAGTTAACGGCGCGCCTTTGCGGAGGCGGCGCCGGACAGCGCCACGGCGAGCAATTCTCAGACGCCAACGAGAAATGCCAAACTACTCAGCCCTGTCTATACATGATCCGCCTCCATCCGTCAGCATCTTTTTTCACCGATTTGCCGCGCTTTTTCAACCAAGTCATTGCCTCCCTCGTTCGAGTGGTCCGCGCGCGGCGGACGGCTTCTCGCCATATCAAGACCCATTCGGAATGCCTGCCTCTCCCGAAAATGAGGTATGGAGTCCCGCCTTCAGGCGGAATGCGGAGAATGGAGTCGAGGCGGACCATTACGGATTCCGCCTAAAGGCGGGACTCCATACTCCCATCTTCGTTCGTTTCCGGGTGACGCGAAGCGCCATGAGGCGCTGTCGCCGATTTTGCCGAATGGCGCTACCCGCGGATCGGCGGGGGTTCGGCAAGGATGGCGTCGCCGGGGCGGCGCAGGCGAGGAAGACACAGGGCGTAAGGGCGCGCCGTCCCCGGCTCCCCGGCGTTCGGCGCGATTTCCAGCAAGGGCAGGAGCACGAACACCCGCTCCCCCATGCGCGGATGCGGCACGACCAAGTCCGGCTCGTCGATGCGCCGCGCGTGATAGAGCAACAGGTCCAGGTCGATCCGGCGCGGCCCCCAGCGCGCCGCCGGGCGCGCGCGGCCCATGTCCCGCTCGATCCGGGTCAGGCTTTCCAGCAACGGCCGCGGCTCGTCCTGCGTTTCGATCTGCGCCACGGCGTTCCAGAAGATGGGCTGGTCCGCGTAGCCCCAGGGGGAGGTCCGGTAGAGCGACGAGCACCGCGCCAGGCGCGTCCGCGGAAGCGCGGCGATCCGCTCCAGCGCCTTCAGGATTTGCGCGCGGGGATCGTCGAGATTGCTGCTCAGGCCAATGAAGATGGACATGGGGGGCCTTGGGAATTCAGAAACCGGAAGCCAGCCGGCGTGGTCTTCCGGCACGTGTTGTGAGCGGCTCCTGGGAGCGCCGAAGGCCTCGTCGGCAATGGATGCACTACCTCGAGGCGCCGCATTGCCGACGAGGACGTCGGCGCTCCCAGGAGCCGCTCATTCCTTCGACGCCACCACGCGAATCACGACTTCCACTTCGCTCCCGCCTCTGCCGGCGGCCTTCCCCGCGCCGGACGCGCCGCCCTCGTAGCCTCGGTCAGACAGGGAACTGAAGAACTGGTCCACGGAGCCCGCCGACACCATGGCATGGATCTCCTTCACGGTTCGCCCGTCGGACGCGCGCGTGGTCTCCGTCGCGGTCATCCGCCCGCCGACTTTGGCCAGCGCCTTGGCGACGTCGTCCTTGCCGCGCTGAAGGGCGTCGGATTCCGACTCGCCCGCCCGCCTATTCACCGTAAGCGTCTTGCTCGGTCCGGCGCCGGCGCGGCGCGTTGATTTGGCAACTTGCCCCGTCGCCGTCGGAGCGGCTGCAAGCTGGCTCGGGCCGTATCTCAGCGTGGACGCGGGCGGAGCGGAGGAAGTCCCGGCCGGCGGCGCCGGCGAGGCGGGTGGGAACTCCGACTGCGGTTCATTGAACTGACGAGTCAAGGAACGAAGCGCCTTTGGCTCATTCCCCGGGGCGAAGCCCTTGAACGGCGCCCCGGAGCGGTCCGCAAACCCCAACGCCGAAGCGGCCGGACCGGCCTTCTGAAGTTCCGGCGACGCCGCTCGCTCCGTCGGCGCGGCGAGGCCGCCACGGAACTCCCTGCCCTGGGGGCCGGGATAGACGGACTGGGAGCGGTCCATGCGCCGGGCCGATGGAGTTCCCCCAGGCGACTCGCGCAGGGACATCGCTTGGCCGCCGGAAAGAGCGGCGGTCCCCGGCATCTGGCTCTGCCCCGTCATCCGTTCGCGTTCCGGCGGCGTGGCAAAAGAAGGCTGCGCGGCTTCCGGCGCTGTGATTCCCGCGCCCGGCGCCCCTCGCAGAGGCCGGATCGGGTAAGAAGGCGCATTGGCCAGCGTTTCCACGCCCAGAACGCTCCCGCTGGGCGCGATCGGCGTCTCCTCCACGTTGAGGGGATGAACCGGACTGACCATCGCCAGCTGCCGTGGTTCGGGCGCCGCCGCCGGCGTGGGCGTGGCGAGCGCTTCCCGTTGCGCCGATTGCGGCAGAACCGTAAAGCTGTTCTTGAGCTCCCCAAGCGGCGTCTTGGCCGGCGCGGGCGAGGCAAGCATCGCGGGCTTCGCTTCCGAAACGGCGCCCCGGGCCAAGCCCGGCGGAGTCGTCGCGGCCTCCTTCACCCGATACGCCTCGTGGGCTTCTTCCGGCGTGGCCGTGGCCTTTGCCGCGAACAAACTGGCGTCTCGCGGGTTGAGCGACTTCACGGGAGACGATTTCGGGGAAGCGATCGCTCCGGCGGCCACAGCCATCCCCGACGCTGGGGTCGGCGCAGCGACGGGCGCCTCAGCCCCTGGTTGTCCCGCTTTCGCGCGCGACTCCGCTTCTCCCGCGGTCGGAGCGGCCGCTTCGGCGAGTTCCAATCGCTTCTCTTCAGGCTTTGACGACTTGCCTTTGGCCGCCTTCAAATCCCGCGTGGCCTGCTTCTTCTCGCCGGCCCCCGCCTTGCCTCTTGCCAGCTCCGCCTTGTCTTTCTCGGACCCCGCCTTGGTCGACTTGGGCTTCGCCGTTTCCTTGCCTTTCGCGGCGGATTTTGCGGCGACCGTCGGCTTCGCGTTCTGAATCTCTTTCTTGAGCGCATCGAGGCTCGGCGCCGCTTCCGGCGCCTCCCCGGTGTTCTTTGACTCCGTTGCCAGGATTTCGGCCGCCGGCCCGGAAGCGCCAGGAGAAGCGGGCAAAGTCTCCGAGGGCGACGGGGACGCCGCTTCGTTGCTCGAAGGACTCTCGGTCGGCCAACGGAACACACGATAGGCGTGAATCGCGACGATCATCACCAGCGCCGCGGCCGCCAGACTCCCCCAGCGGTAGAGACTCGCCATGGTGAAGCGAACTCTCTTGGGAGCGGCGACTTCCCCAAACCGGCCAAACGGGCGGCCCAACGCCGACGGCTCGATCTCCGGCTCCTTCGGCGAGGCGGCTTCGACGACTTCGCCGCTTCGGGCCCTTTCCAGCACCTTCCCGCGAAAGCCTTCGGGCGCGGCGGGGCGCTCGGCGGCGGCCAGCAGATCGATGAGCCGGCGCTCGGCCCACACCGCCCGGCGCAGTTCCTCGTCGGCGGCCATGCGAAGCTCAAAGGTTTCGCGCTCCTCGTCGCTCATCGCGCCTTCGAGGTAATCGCCGATGCGTTCTCTGAAGTCCATGTCGCTCATCGTCTCACAGGTAGTCCTGCATCAGCGCGCGCAGTTCGGCCCGCGCCCGGTTGATGCGCGATTTGACCGTGCCCAGATTGCACTCGGTCACTTCGGCGATCTCCTCATAGGAGAGGTCTTCCATGCATCGCAGCACGAGGGCTTCGCGATGCTCCGGCTTCAGCCGCTTCAGGTTGCGCCACAGGGCCTGGGCGGCTTCGCGCCCGGCGGCCCGTTGGCGGGGGCCGGGGGCTTCGTCGGCGATCTCGCGCGGCGAATCGTCCTCGTCGCGCCCCGGCGGCGGGTCGTCCAGCGAATCCGTCACCGCGTAGCCGCGGCGCTCCTGGCGTTTCCATGTGTTTTTGGCGAGATTGGCCGCGATCCGGTAGAGCCAGGTCTTCAATCGACTTTCGCCGCGATACTGGCCGATCTTGCGATAGCAGGCCAAGAACACCTCCTGCGCCAGATCGTTGGCGTCGTCGTAATCTCCCATCAGCCGGTACGCCACGCCGTACATCGTATCCTGAAACGCCTCGATCAACCGATCAAACGCGGTCAGATCCCCCCGTTGGCATCGCCGGACCAGCTCGCGCTCCTCGCCCAGGGTCAGCGTTTCGGTCCAGCGGGGCGTCGCCTTAATCTCTTCCATTTGGACATCGCGGCCAAAGAAAAGTTTCGTTGCCGGGGGCTAAAGCGGGGCCGTGGCTTCAACATCCGCCGCCATGGCGTCACGCGGGAGGCATTATCACGCGAGGTCCCGCGCGGCGCAAGCCTTGGATCTCGCTGTCTTCCCAGCGAAAAAGCAGCCAATGCTTCGTGGGCCGCTGTGGACGGGGTGGACAAATTGGACGGAGTGGACAGGGTGGATGGGGTGGACGAATTGGACAGCGAACACCCCCCGCGCGCGAATGATCCGCTCCACACGTCCACTCCGTCCACCCCGTCCACTTCGTCCATTCCGTCCACTTCGTCCACCTCCCCCCTCAAACAAAAAAGAAGAGAACGCTGTAGAGGCAACGTTCTCTTCAATGGAACAACCACACGATCACACTGGCGTTGCGCTTTGCGCCGCGCCCTGCCATCCATGTTGGGGACGTCCGTGGGAGGGCCGGCAGGAAATCAGGCTCAAAGCCACGCCAACGCCATCATTCCTCGGATTCGCCGGGCGCCTTGGGAGCGCTCGGGGAGGACGGAGCGCCGGGCGCCTTGGGAGCGCCGGGAGCGCCGCCGGGGCCGCCCGCGCCGCCGCCGCGTCCCTGAAAGGCCGCCTTCATGGCCTCGGCGAATTCGGTCTGGTCGATCGACCCGTCGCCGTTCGTGTCCATGCGGTCGAAGTTCTGAGCCATCTTCTCGGGCACTTCGTCTTTGGTCAGCTTCCCGTCGCCGTTCTTGTCCATTCCCTTAAAGAATTGCGCCAAGCGATCGGCGCCGCCCGCGCCCGCCGGTCCGCCGGTTGCAGCGCCGGCTCCAGGCGCGCCGCCAGGCGCGCCGAGACCACTGGGACCACTGGGACCACTGGCTCCGCCGGGGCCGCCGGGTCCGCCGGGACCCCCCGGGCCGCCGCGCGGGCCCATGCCCCCCCTAAAGCGCATGAACAGGCCCATCAATTCCTGTCTGTCCAACTTGCCGTTGTTGTCGCGGTCGGCCATGGTGAAGGCCTGATCCCAGAACTTCAGGAACTCCTCCTTGCTCATGGCGCCGTCCTTGTCCGTGTCGAACTTCTCGAAAATGGCTTCGGGCGACAGAGCGCGCCCCTCTTCCCCGCCCGGGACGCCGGCGGTGGGCGCGCTCGCCGGGCTTTCGGCCGCCGCTCCGCCGCGCGACGCGGCTGGGCCTCCGCCCCGCCCGCCCCGCCCCGGCCCGCGCTCAGCCGCCTGCGCCGAGACGACGGCCAACGTCAGAGCGAAGGTCATGGCGAGTCCACGCAATGGAAGACCAAACATCCGACTTTCCTCCTGATTGTGATTGGAATACGAGAAACGCATTGGCGGCCGTGACGGCGCGCC
>JAPLSS010000632.1 GCA_026398515.1 Candidatus Sumerlaeota bacterium
AGAATCGCCGCGGCAGCGAGCGCCGCGGCCATGCGCTTTCGTCGCGAACCGCCCGCTCGCGATCGGAAGCGCCGCGCCAGGATCGCCGCGCCGACCGCCCCCGCGGCGAAGGTGAGCGCCCCGCCGCGCGATTGCGTCAACGCGCCCGCGAACAGGCACAGCGCCACCGGCGGCCCGGCGAGGAGCCAGGCCCGCCGGCGCTTCGCGGCGACGGCCAGCCCCGCCGCCAGCGCCGCTCCCAGCGCCAGAAACGCCGCCGCGAGGTTGGGCGCGCCGAACGCGCTCCCGGGCCGCTTGGAGCGCAGCTCATACAGGATCGCCTCGCGCAGCGCGCCCGGGCCGCCGACGGCCAGCGGGTCCTCTTCCACCGCGCGCAGGCTGGCGGCATACCCGACGTAACGCTGCCAGATCACGTGCACGGCCATGCCCGCCGCGGTCAACGCCAACGCGCCGATGAGGATCGTCGCCGCCGGGTTGCGCAGGAGCGGGGTTCGGGATTCGGATGCGGCCTCCGGGGACGCCGCCAGAGCGGTCCAAGACGCAGCGGCGAGGAAGACCAGAAACCCCGCGACCGCCTGGGAGCCGCATTCGACCCCTGCCTTGGAATAGTACGACTGCCACGCGCCGGCGAGAACGCAGGCGGTCCACAGGGCGCCCCAGAGGAGCGGGTCCAGGGCAAGCCTGGTTTTGCTTTGCCAAAGCGCGGCCGCGCCCCACGCGGCGACGAGGCAATAGGCGAGCGAAATCGGCGCCGCGGCTTCCGGCCACGCGCGCGACGGCCAGGCGTGGCTTGCCGCCACCGCGCCCGCCAGCAGGAGGGGGGCCAGGCGGGGCGAGAGGCGCCGTGTGTGGGGAAACGGGAGCAAAGCGTTCAAACCTCATTGCCGCGGAGGCGCGGCGGCGCGGCGGACCGAACCATGTTGCTTTGCGTCTCTGCGTCTTTGCGGCATGATGTTCCTCTTCTCAGCGCGTCGGACGGTCCTCACGCGGAGACGCGGAGGCGCGAAGGACCGAACTCTGTTGCTCTGCGTCTCTGCGTCTCTTCGTCTCCGCGGCATAAGGTCCCCTTGGCAGTCATCCTACGATTCATCACAACCAGAAGACCAGCCGATTTCGCGCGGTTTCCGGGGCGCCTGTTCAACGTTGCCCTTGCGGTTTCTTCTTCCTCTGTTCAGGATGGCGTGAAGAGCATGAAACAGCCATAGGCGTTCGATGAAGATCCTGCTGGTTTACCCCGAAGTCGCCGTCCCCGTGCGCTGGACGGAGTTGCTTGGCATGGGGATTCTCTCGGCTCTGGCCAAGCAGTCCAAGCACGCGGTGGACTTCCTCTACTATAAGCATCCGGGCCAACTGGCTTCGATCGCCAAGGCCATCCCGGCCCTGGGGGCGCGGCTGATCGTCGTCCACCTGGCGTGGGACCAGTGGAAGGCCGCGCTGCCGCTCATGCGCGAGATCAAGAAGGCGGCGCCGCGAACGCCGCTCGTGGCCGAGGGCCCCTTTCCGACGCTGGATCCCGACACGGCCATCGCCGAGCCGGCGGTCGACATGCTGGCGCTGGGCGAGAGCGAGCCGGCGCTCATGGAGATGATTCACAAGATGGGCAGGGGCGAGCCCCCCGAATCGCTTCAGAACTTCTGGATCAACCACCGGGATGGCCGGCTGACCAAGAACCCGCTGCGCATGCTGATCGAGAACCTGGATACGCTGCCGTTTCCCGACCGCTCGCTTTACGACCACGCCGCCTTGACGCGCGCCACTGGGGCGGGCCTGCCGATGCTGGCCGGGCGCGGCTGCCCGTACAACTGCCTGTTCTGTTACATGCCGAGGCTAAAGCAGGCGGCGGGCGGAAAGGGCGCCTTCGCGCGCGCGCGCAGTCCGATGAGCCTCGCCGCCGAAACGCTCGACATCGCCAAACGCGAGCGCATCGAGTGGGTGGATTTCGTCGACGAATACTTCCCGCAGGAGGTGGAATGGATCGGCCAGTTTTGCGCCAGTTGGCGGACCCAGGCGCGCCTTCCGTTCCGCTTCACCGGCATGGCCGAGCGCCTGACCCCGCAGGCGCTGGAGCAACTGCGCGAGGCCGGCTGCGAGCGCATCCGCCTGGGCGTGGAGACGGGCAACGAGAAGTTTCGCGCGCGCGTGGCCGACCGCAACCTGAGCAACGAACGCCTGCGGGCCATTTGCGAAGAGGCGGCGCGGCTGGGCATCGAAATCCAGACCTGCAACATGGTCGGCTTGCCGCTGGAGAACCCCGACCTGGCGCGCGAAACCGTCGAGTTCAACCGAAAACTGAAGCCGTCGGCGGTGTCCGTGTCAATCTATCGGCCCATCGTCGGGACGCAACTGCACGAGTTCTGCGAGAGCAAAGGCTATCTGGTCGAAACCGATCCGGCGGACTGCAATCCCCGGCGCCCGGCGTTGCGCCTGCCGGCCATCGGCGAGGCGGACGTTCTAGCCGCGTATGACGACCTGCGGCTGCTGGACGAGCAGGCGCGCATCGAACGCCGGGGCGAAACGGCGGGCTACGTCGGCCTGCTGGGGGAACGGCCGACGGCCAAGGTCGAATCGGCGTTCGAGCCGGCGCTGGCCGTGGAGGAGTTCGCCAGCGGCGGCGAGCGGCGGCTGTGCCTGCTCCAGGCGCTCGGGACGCGCGCGGCCTTTCCCGTCCTGCTGCGCGACAACAGCGTGTTTTCCTTCGGGTTGGCGCTGGGCCCTTCGCCGTTCGGGCTGCGCCATTCGCGCCCGGTGAAGGTCGAGATCGCGGTGAGGCAGGGCGAGGATGAGGAGACCGTATTCCTGAAGATCTTGCAGCCCGCCGAGCGCCGGACGCGCCGGCCCTGGTTTGATTATCAGGCGCCTTTGATTGAATGGGAGGCGGGGCCGGCGGAGATCATTCTGACGGCCGCGCTGATGGAAGGCAAGGCGCCCGCGCCGATCTACGTCGCCTGGTCGCAGCCCTGCTTGATCGACCGCCGCGAACAGGGCCCGGCGCCCGCGCCGAGCGCTTCGGCCAGCCGGCGCATCGCCGCGCTGGAAAGCGAGGTCGCCCGGTTGCGCGAGGAGAGCCAAAAACTCCAGGCCGAAGCGGCGGAATTGCGCGAGGACATTGACCGGCGCAAAGCGCGCTCGGCGGAACTGACGGTCCGCCAGCTCGGGCTGGGGCAGGAGTTGGAGGCGTTGCGCAAGGAGAAGGCCGAGTGGACGCGCCTGCGCGAGGAGATGGAGAACTCGGTAGGCGAGAAGATCAAACGGCTGTTCAAGAGAGAGTGACGAACGGCTCTTGGGATTTTCGATTTGGGATTTTTGATTTTCGATTTGTACTGCGCCGCATCAATCATTTCGCTCTTAATCGTCCTGCCTCTAATGGTCCTGCCTCTAGTGGTCCTTGGAGAACAAGGAAGGCAGGACGATTTGAGGCAGGACCATTGGACGCGAGATGATTGATATGCCGCCGTGCAAATCGAAAATCAAAAATCCCAAATCAAAAATGTCAGGGCTGGCTCGCCGGCGGCGCTTTGAACAGGTCTTCGGCCGAGGGCGTGGGCGGTGGAGGAGGAGTGGGGGCGGGGTCGTGGACCGAGCAGTAGATCGTCCCGTCGGAGGCGAAGGTGTAGACGCCGCCGTCGCGGCACTTGGGGATGGTGATGCCGTTGAATTGGAGCTTTTCGACGGTGGGCGTCTCTCCCGCGTGGGCGATCGACCACTGCGCGACGTTGGTTCGCAGCGTCGCCCGATTCATGCGGCACTCGGCTTCGTGGGCCTTGTTGATGCTGCCGGTGTACGTGCTGGGTCCGCCGGTGGGAGACGGTTGAAAGTACTGCATGGTCAGGAACATCATGATGACCAGGACGATCAAGATGCCGATCAGCCCGGCATAGCCCTTTTCGGAGTCATTCGATTGCATGCCCCTCTGCCTCCCGGCGCGGCGCGATTGCACGCCTTTCTCACTAACCACATGTTATGACATCCGCCCGAGCGTGGCAACAGGTTTTGCCGATCTTTCGGGATTGGAGAAACGCGGGGGCGCGGCCCTGGGAGCGCCGTTTTGGTTTTGACTCTTGGGCGAAGACGGGGCGGAATGGCCCCCGAGCGTTTCACCTCCAACGCCAAGGAGACGCGCCGTGCCGTTCGACCCCAACGAGCATCCGCATCGACGTCTGAACCTGTTGACCCGCCGCTGGGTCCTGGTCTCGCCGCACCGGGCCAAGCGCCCCTGGCAGGGAACCATCGAGAAACTGCCCGAGGTCGGCGAGACGTACGATCCGAAGTGCTATCTGTGCCCCGGCAACTCGCGCGTGGGCGGGGTGAAGAACCCCGACTACAAGGACACCTTTGTCTACACGAACGACTTCCCGGCGCTGCTGGAAGACGGGCCGTCGGGCCGAGTCGTCGAGCGCGACTTGCTGGTGAGCGAGCCGGAGCGCGGCGTGTGCCGCGTGATTTGCTTTTCGCCGACGCACAACCTCTCGCTTTCGCGCATGAGCGTGCCGGCGATTCGGCGCGTCGTCGATGTGTGGGCGTCGCAATTCAAGGAGCTCGGCGCGCTGCCCTACATCAACCACGTGCAGATCTTCGAAAATCGCGAAGGCAACTCCAGCCTCCACCCGCATTGCCAGATCTGGGCGACCGAGTGCGTGCCGGAGGACCCGGAGTTGGAAACCGTGTCGCAGGGCGAGTGGCTGAAGGTGAAGAGGCGCCCGCTGTTGACCGATTATCTCCAATTGGAGTTGGAGAAGACGGCGCGGCTGGTCTGCGCGAACGACCACTTCGTGGCGCTGGCGCCGTTCTGGGCCGTGTGGCCGTATGAACTGATGGCGATCCCGCGGCGGCATTTCGGGACGTTGCTCGAGATGACTTCGGACGAGCGCGACGGCCTGGCCGACATCCTGCGCCAGACGACGCTGCGCTATGACAACCTGTTCGAGTCGCAATTCCCGTATTCGATGGGCATCCACCAGGCGCCGACCGACGGCCAGGCGCATCCGGAATGGCGGCTGCATTTGCATTTCACCTCGTCGGTCCTGCGCTCGCCGACGATTCCAAAATACATGGTCGGCTACGAGCGCCTCGCGGAGCCGCAGCGCGATTTCACCCCCGAATACGCTGCGCAGCGGTTGAGGGAGTTGCCGGCGACTCACTACAAAGCCAGGTAGGCCGGCCTTGCCGAGGCCGGCCTGGTTGCGGTTCCCGGTCGTCCGGTCGCGGATGCGAGCAGAAACGTTTGACATGACTTCGCAAATTTGCGAAGGTCGTTTTATGCAAAGGTCTGGATTGGCATGCCGCCCATCGCTTTGCGTATTTACCGGGAGAAGGATGGCGCCGCTCCACTGGTGAGACGGCTCCGAGAGCTGCCGAATCGTGCGCGGACAAAGTGCTATCTGAGAATGCAGCGCTTGGCCGCGCAGGGGCATGAGCTGCGCCGTCCCGAGGCAGATATCCTCCGCGACGGCATTCATGAACTGCGCGTGGCGCTCCAGGGCGTCCAGTACCGCATGCTCTATTTCTTCCACGGACAGGTGGCGGTTGTCGTATCTCACGGAATCATCAAGCGGGGCGACAGAGTGCCGGAGAATGAGATCGATGTGGCTATTGCACGCAGAAGAGCATTCCAATCCGACCCCGACGGACATACCTTTGAAGGAGCGCTTCCATGGGAAAACTGACGGCCCACAGGAAGACCAAGGACGGCATGGAGATCCTGTACCACATGTTCATCAAGGGCGACCCCGAGATGGAGCGGATGCTGGAAGAGGAGACTCTCAACGCCGAAATCGCCCGGCGGATTTACGATCTGCGCACGAAGGCCGGCCTGACTCAGAAGGAGTTGGCTCGAAAGATCGGGACAACGGCCTCGGTGATCTCACGCCTGGAGGATTCCGACTACGAGGGACACTCGCTGGCGATGCTGAAACGGATCGCAACCGCGCTGGACTACCGGGTCGAGGTGCGACTGGTCCCGTGCAAGCGCAATGGCGCCGAGGGACGCGGCCAGACGGCAAAACGGAATCTCTCGGTGGCATCGAAATGACGCGCAGGGAGGCGCCGTTGCCTCAATAGAGTCGCCCACAAAACGATGCCGGAAGGCCCCTCATGCTCACCAAACGCATCATCCCCTGCCTCGACGTCAAAGACGGGCGCGTCGTCAAGGGGATCAACTTCGTCGACCTGGTCGACGCGGGCGATCCGGTCGAGGCGGCCAAGGCGTACGACCAGGCCGGCGCCGACGAACTGGTGTTCCTCGACATCACCGCCTCGCACGAGGAGCGCGAGATCATGCACGAGGTCGTGCGGCGCACGGCCTCCGAGTGCTTCATGCCGCTGACGGTCGGCGGCGGGCTGCGCACGATCGACGACATCAACCGCATGCTGCGCGCCGGGGCCGACAAGGTGTCGCTCAACACCTCGGCGGTGGCGAATCCCGACTTCGTCGGCGCCGCCTCGAAGCGCTTCGGCAGCCAGTGCATCGTGGTGGCTATCGACGCCAAGCGGCGCGGCGCCGGACCGGAGGCGGGGTGGGAGGTCTACACGCACGGAGGGCGCCGCCCGACGGGCCTCGACGCCATCGAGTGGGCGCGGCGCGTCGAACGGCTGGGCGCGGGCGAGATCCTGCTGACCAGCATGGATTGCGACGGGACGAAGGACGGCTACGACATTCCGCTGACCGCCGCGGTGTCCGATGCCGTCACCGTCCCCGTCATCGCTTCGGGCGGCGCGGGGACGCTGGAGCACCTGCGCGCGGCGCTGGTCGAAGGCAAGGCCGACGCGGCGCTGGCGGCCTCGATCTTCCACTTCGGCGCGTACTCCATCGCCGAGGCCAAGACTTACCTGGCGGAACACGGAGTTGCGGTGCGGCGAGCAACGGGGCTGATCAGTGCGTAAGAGGCCTCTGGAAGACCTTCAAAAACGCCAATGCACGCTGCCTATTGGAGAATGGTCACGCCATCTATAGCGTTTGCCGAATATCCTTTCCGGCATTCCGCACAGAATCTCAGCAGGCAAACGCTCTCAAAGGGAAGTAACTTCTGAGGGGCGCTCTCGAGGATCTCTGTAGGAAGGGGCCTCCGGCATTGCTCTGGACGGCCGCGTCACCGATACTGTTTGTATGCTTCATCGAACGGCACGCTCTCCGCATCCTTCTTGAGCTCGTCGAGCAAGGCCAGGAATTCGCGGTTCCGACGAAGAATCTGGGCCTCGGACTCCAGTTCATCAGCGGAGCTGATTACAAAGGAGTCGCCTTCTTCAGTGGTGACCAAAACAACGTCCTCGCGGGCCATGCTCAGCAGGTCCGCCACCGAAGGCGGGGGCGAGGTGAGCCTGACCGCTTTCATATTCCAATCTCTCTCGAAAAAGAGTGTAGGGAGTCCCGCCGTTAGGCGGTATGCTGCAAACCGAAATGTGGCGAGGCTTGGAAGATTCCGCCTAAAGGCGGGACTCCCTACACTCTTTTTCGTCCTTTCAAGGCGGCCCGAAGGGCCATGAGCGGCTCTCCCGAAAATGAGGTTCGGAGTGCGACCTTCAGGTCGTACAAAAAGGCCTGGACTGAACCTCATTTTCATTGCTTCAGTCATTCAATCCTCACCGGCCCGATGGGCGAGCCGCTCGGCGTCTCCTCCGGCGCGGGGGTGGGTGCCGCGGTGGGCGTAAGCATTGGCGTGGGCGTCGAAGGCGGCGGACCCGCCGGCGCGCCGCCCGCATCCGGCTGAATCAACACTGAATTGTCGGTCCGGGTCGCCTCCTCGAACTCGGCGGGAAGCGGGTTGACCGTGGCGGTGACGGCGGGCGCGCCCGGCCCGTTGAATTCCACTGTGCGGGCGATGATCGTGCCCGCGCCGGGATCGAGCGCCGGCGTGTCGGCCTTCACCTGCACGTCGCGCTGCGCCGGCGGCAGGCTGGGGTCCACGTAGTCAAACGAAAGCGCGGCGGCGGGCGAGCGCGCTTTCCCCGTGTTGCTGATCGTCGCCTCGACGCGCCAGCGCCCTTTCTCGATTTCGTCCATTCTCGCCGACACGATCGCCAGGTTCGGCAGGTCCGAGGCCCCCGGCGTGGGCAAAGGCGCCGCAAACAACGACGCGGACGCAACCGGCGAGGGCGCGGCGGGCGCCGCCGCCGTTGGGCGCTGCAGGCGGTCGGACAGATCGAGTTTCGCGAAGTTGTCGCTCTCGTCGCGTTCCTGAAGCGCGTCCTCGCCGTCGGCGATGGCGGTCAGCGTCAACAGGCCGGTCCCGTCGTCGTGAACTCGTCCATGAAACGTCACCTCGCGCGTTTCGTCCGGGGCGAAAGGCGGCTCGACGGTCTGACGCAACGGCTGCTCTTCGAGGCCCTCGAGCGCGACGTCGAACGGCTTGTCGACAATCGGCGGCCCCGGATTGGTCAACTCGACGCGCGCCTCCAGCCAATCGCCCGGACGAATAAGCCGTGGGTCGCCCACGAGGGAGAAGTCGGCGACGGAGACCTCGTAAGGCGAGGCCGGCCCGATGACGACGGGACGTTTCGCCCGGTCGTTCAATCCGTTCGAATCGCTCTGAGCCTCGCTCTTCGCCTCGACCCAGAACTCCGTCATCCCCGGCTCCAGCTCGAACGTGAGCATGCCGGCGATCTTCATCCCCGGCACGAAGGGTTGGGACAACCGGTCGGTTTTTGAGTCGAGATTCGACCCGTAGCGGATGACCGTGTCGCTCGACGGGGCGTCGCCGCGGTTTTCGATGCGATAGCGCAGCGCGCGGACTTCGCCCGGCGCGCCGGCGATGGTCCGCGGCCCGCCGAGGAACTCCGCCGCCAAATCGGGACGCGCCAGCAAGGCGGACGTCTCGCGCAGCGCGAAGGGGGCGGGAGTCGAGATCATGGACAGCCGCGGCGTCGGCGATGGCGCGAATGCGGGAGGGAAGCCCGACGGCGGCGACGGCGGAACCGTGGCCATGGGAGAAAGGCCGGGGACCGGCGAAGGCTCCGGCGCGGAAATCGGGGAGAGGCCGGCGGCCGGGGACACGACGACGGTCTTCACCGTCTCCTGGCCGGGCCTTCCGTCTTCGAGAACCTGAAAGGTAAAGCGCCAGGCGCCCTGCGCGCCGGGCGGAAAGCGGTAATGGAACTCCGCGGTTCGCTGATTGGGGCCGGCCACCACGGGGATGGCGGTGTCCTTCAGCGCCGCGTCGCGGTCGCAGGTCATCCGCACCTGCACGGGAACGCTGGCGCCGCCTGGCGCGGAGACCTCCGCGATGAACGCGCACGATTCGCCCGCGACCGCTTCGGCGCTCGTCACGCGGTCGAGCCTCCAGACGCTTTCCACCGTCACGGCGAAGGCGGCGTGAGCGACAAGCAGCGCCGCCAACGCCTCGCACAGCGCTATCCTTTTTAGCGACTTTCTTACCGAGTTCACAGGGTGATCCTCCAGGGTGCACACTCTGCCACGAGAGGTTGGGGCGATCTACAATCAGCGATTCCAC